>NZ_JAABNS010000002.1 GCF_009928425.1 Pseudarthrobacter sp. ATCC 49987
TCGTAGATATCCGACGCCGAGGAGAACTCGGCCATGAAGTCGGCAAGTCCGAGGCCGTCAAGGGCCCGGGAGATGTCGCCGTCGTAGTGGACGGCGCGGGGAAGCGGATACGGTTCGGCCTGTTTTTCGACGACGACGACGTCGTGCCCGTGCCGGGCCAGCAGCAGGGCCAGCACCTGGCCAACCGGTCCAAGTCCGACAATTGCTACGTCGTGGATGTACGCCGTGTCGGCGGTCTCCCGCGCTCTCGACGGATCTGCTGCGTAATCTGACATGCGATTTTCTCCCTTGAAACCATGCCGGCGTGCGTGAAAAGTGACGGGGGTCATGGCAAGCATCGCAGAGATCCTTGAGGTATTCAAGAATTATCGAAAATAACGCGATTCACGGACATCGACTATCGTGGAAACATGGCAACTTCTCCCAGTGGCTCGACACTGACCGAGCATGTGTACGAACAGCTTCGTGCCGGCATCCTTAAGGGCCGCTACGTTCCGGGCAGTCCGCTGCGTCTCGCTGCGTTGTCCAAGGAGTTCGGCGTCAGCATGGCCGTGGTCCGCGAAGCCCTCGTCCGCCTGGCGGAACAGCACCTTGTGGCGCTTGCGCCCAACCAGGGCTTCAGGGTTATTACCATTTCCCGGCAGGACCTGATTGACCTGACCGACCTTCGGATCCGGCTCGAAGGCCTGGCCTTGCAGCGGTCCGTTGAGTCCGGTGACATGGGCTGGGAGGCCAATGTGGTGGCGACCCACCATCGGCTGGAGCGGGCGCCGCTGACGCATCCGGGCGAGCCTGGCGCCACTGAGGAGTGGAGCGCCGCACATGCGGCTTTTCATGACGCTCTGGGGGTCGGTTGCGGCAGTCCGCGCTTGATTGCTTTCGCCCGCACCCTGCGCGACAGTTCGGAGCTGTACCGCCAGCTCTCGGGAACGGCGGTGGAAAGAAGCCGCGACGTGAAGGCGGAGCACCGGGAGTTGATGGAGCTGGCGACGGGCCGTCAGGCCGACGAGGCGGTTGAGGCGCTTCGGCGCCACCTGCAGTGGACCACTGATGCCTTGCTTGAGTCGGTCCTTGCCGAGCCCGTGGCGACCGCCGCAAACGCCTGAAAATAACTCTAGATTCGCTTGATTTTCGAAAATCCCTTGTTTAACGAGTAAAACTCAGGCACTCTGGGCTGACCACAGGCGCGGGACCCACTGCGCGCCGCGACCCAGCAAAGGGATCTCAATGGCGATTCTCCCGACCCCCACAGGCTCCATCGCGAATGGAGCCGCCCCCGCATCCCCTGAGCGTTCCGGCACGACTTTCCAGGGCATCCTGCTCCTGATCGGAAGCTGCCTTCCCGTTCTAGGTGCCGTCCTGCTCGCTCCCTCCCTGCCGAACCTCATGCAGGTTTTCGCGGCCACCCCCGGGGTGGCCGTCCTCGTGCCGATGATCCTGACGGTGCCCGCGCTCATGGTGGCCATCGTGGCTCCCATGGCGGGTGCCGTGGCTGACAAGGTGGGCCGCAAGCAGGTGCTGGTGGTGGCGATGATTGCTTACGCCGTGCTTGGTGTGGCGCCGTTCTTCATGGACAGCCTTGAGGCCATCGTCGTGACCAGGGTGGGCGTCGGCATCTGCGAGGGCTTCATCATGACGTGCTGCACCACGCTCCTGGGCGACTACTACTCGGCGCAGCGCCGCAACAAGTACCTTTCATTACAGACGGTTGTCACCACCATCAGCGCCACGGTCTTCCTGGCGGCCGGGGGTGCGCTGGGCTCACTGAGCTGGCGTGCGCCGTTCTGGTTGTACGCCATCAGCATTGTGATCGCCGTGCCGATGATGTTTGTTCTCTGGGAGCCAGTGAAGCAGCCCACCAAACACCTTCGCCAGGCGGTGCCCTGGAGCCTGATCATCAGGCCCGCCCTCGTGACTTTGTTCGGCGGCATCGTGTTCTACACCCTCGTCGTCCACCTGTCATTCCTGCTCGCCGGCCAAGGGCTGACGGACATCGGGGGTATCGGCATGATGGCAGCGCTGGCTTCGCTGGCTACAGCTGTAGGCGCCTTCTCCTTCCGCGCCGTCGGAAAATTCGGACCGCACCGGCTTATGCCGGTCGCCTTTGGTCTGACGGCCGTGGGATTCATTGTGATCTGGTTCGCGGGCAGTGTTCCCGCTGTCATGACGGGAGCCGTGCTCGCCAGCGCCGGCGCGGGCCTGTTGCTGCCGACACTGCTCACCTGGGCAGTGAATCTGCTGGCTCTCGAGGTCCGCGGTACGGGTACCGGCATCTGGACGAGCGCCCTCTGGATCGGCCAGTTCGTCTCACCGTTCATCATTGCGGCGCTCGGCGCGGCCGCCGGAGGGATGCAGGCCGCCGTCGGGATCCTGGGCATTGCTGCCGCAGTAGCCGCGGTCCTCAGCATCTTTGCGCCCGGAAAGTCCCAGCGGACGGCCACGGCCGCGCCCTCGGCCCTGGTGCACTGATGGCTGCAGGATTGAGTGCAGGGGCAGCACAAGAAGCCGTTCAGGCCGGGGTGTCCGCGGAACAAGAAGTACGACTTGCAGAGCAACTACGCTTCACGGCCCTGGTCAACGGAGACTTCGACGCCTTCGATGAGCTATGCGACGACCGCTTCATCTACACGCATTCGACCGGCCACCGGGACGGTAAGTCATCCTTTTCGGCGGCATGCCGGAACGGTCTGATCCGCTACCACCGGATCGACGCTACCGCTGAACAGATAGCGCTGACGGGCGACTGTGCCGTGGTTACCGGGACCATGGAGGCGGATTTATCCGTGTCTGGCATCCCACGTACGGTCCTGAATCTCTCGACCTCCGTGTGGGTTCGTGAGACCGGGGCCTGGAAGCTGTTGGCGTCGCAGTTGACGGCCATCCAGGCATAGCCCCGGGGCCGGTCTGCAGCTGGCGAGAAGTGTCTTCGGGCCGGAATCTCCGGCCGGAAGGCGCTTCTTCCTGTTTCCTGCGACCCATCAAATTTTGAATGCAGAAATAAATCATTGACATTGTCAAGGAATACGTTTCTAATTGAAGCAGTCAAGGGAGATGTGCATCACACGCAGGCTCCCTCGGATATCCGCCGCAAGGCGCAGTGCAAAGGAGCAGCATGAGCCTGTCAGGGAAAGTAGCAATCGTCACCGGAAGCGGCCGCGGCCTGGGCCTGGCCTACGCCCGGGAACTCGCCCGCCAGGGCGCCGCCGTCGTGATCAACGATGTGGATGCCGACGTGGCCGCTGACGCGGTCCGGACCATTGAGGCCGATGGCGGCCGCGCCGTCGCCGTCGTCGCCCCGGTCGGCAGCACCGAAGCCGCCCGGCAGCTCGTGCAAAAAGCGGTGGAGGCTTTCGGCCGGCTGGACATCCTGGTCACCAACGCCGGCATCCTGCGCGACAAGTCCCTGCTGAAGATGGCGGACGAGGACTTCGACCTCGTGATCAACGTCCACCTCAAGGGCACCTTCACCTGCGCCCGCGAAGCGTTCGCCTACTTCAAGGAAAACGGCATCGCCGGCCGCATCATCACCATCGGCTCGCCCACCGGCCAGCGCGGCAACTTCGGCCAGACCAACTACGCCGCCGCCAAGGCCGGGATCGTCGGCATGGTCCGCACCTGGGCGCTGGAAATGAAGAAGGCCGGCGTCACCGCCAACGCCGTCATCCCGGTGGCCGCCACCGCCATGACCAAGACCGTCCCGTACTTCCAGAAGGCCGTCGAAGCGGACGAACGCGGCGAGGCCATGCCGGCCTTCTTCCGCCACGACCTTGGCTTCGGAACCGCCGACGACGTCGCCGGACTCATTGCCTTCCTCGCCTCCGACGAAGCTGCCGGCATCACCGGCCAGGCGATCGGCGCCGGCGGGGACCGCCTGCAGCTCTGGACCCACCCCGAGGCTGCCGTCACCGAGTACCGCGAGGGCGGCTGGGGCTACAAGGACCTCGTGGAGGACTTCGGCGCGCTCTTCGGCGACAAGCTGCAAAGCGTCGGCGAGGAATTCCTGCCGCTTCCGGAAGAGCTCAAGCCCGAACCGGCGGAGGTCCGCTGACATGGCCTCCCAGCGCTACGAACTCGGCATCGATGCCGCAAAGCTCGACGCGATCGACATGCACGTCCACCTTGAGGTAGACGGTCACGGCCATGAATCCCTGCCGCCGGTATTGACTGAAGCGTCCGCCAAGTACTTCAAGTCCGAAGACCGGACCCCGTCGCTGGACCGGATCGCCGAAGTCTACCGGGGGCTGAACATGGCCGCCGTCGTCTTCACCGTGGATGCCCGCACCCAGCTCAAACACGAGCCCAACAGCATCGAGGAGCTCATCGCCGGTGCCGCCCGGAACAACGACGTGCTGATTCCCTTCGGCAGCGTGGACCCACGCACCGGCGCCGAGGCCATCCAGGGCGCCAAACACCAGGCCATCGACCTGGGTGCCCGCGGATTCAAGTTCCACCCGTCCCTGCAGGGCTTCGACCCCTCCAACGAACAGTTCTACCCGCTCTGGGAAACGCTGCAGGAACTGGGCCTGCCGGCCATCTTCCACACGGGCCAGAACGGCATGGGCGCCGGACTGCCCGGCGGCTACGGCATCAAGCTCGGCTACTCGAACCCGCTGCTGCTGGACGCCGTCGCGGCGGACTTCCCGGAACTGCAGATCATCATGGCCCACCCGTCCGTGCCGTGGCAGGACGAGGCCAACTCCATCGCCACCCACAAGTCCAACGTGTTCATCGACCTCTCCGGCTGGTCCCCCAAGTACTTCCCGGACTCGCTCGTGAAGATGGCCAATTCCGTGCTCCAGGACAAGGTCCTCTTCGGCACCGACTTCCCGCTCATCACCCCGCAGAAATGGCTGGCTGCCTTCGCTGACCTTCCGCTCAAGGACCAGGTCCGGCCCAAGATCCTCAAGGACAACGCCGTCCGCCTGCTCGGACTGGGAGGCTGAGATGACTGTCGATACCGAACAACAAACCCGGCTGTACGGCGTCTGCGACTATTTCGACGCCGAGTCCCTGCTCACCGCGGACGAACGACGTGTTCTCGGACGCCTGCGGACCTTCCTCGACGAGAAGGCCCGGCCGCTGCTGGCGGACTATTGGGAACGCGGCGAATTCCCGGACGAGCTGGCGCAGCCGCTGATCGGACTGGACCTGATGGAACCGGCAGAACTGACCGGCGCCCCGGGTGCAGAGCGAACGCCGGCCCGGGGAATCTACCAGGGCTTCCGGATCTTCGAGCTCGCCCGCACCGACGCCTCGCTCGCCACCTTCTACACGGCCCAGGCCGGGCTCTTCCGGACCGCGATCCGGGTCGGTGCCTCCGCCGAACAGCAGGCCGAATGGATGCCGAAGGTCATCGACTTCTCGCTCAAGGGGGTTTTCTCGCTGACCGAGCCGGAGTCCGGTTCCGACATCGCCGGCGGGCTCTCCACCACCGCCCGCCGTGAGGGCGACGTCTGGATCCTCGACGGCGCCAAGCGCTGGATCGGCGGCGCCGCTACCGCGGACGTCCTGGCCGTGTTTGCCCGCGACGTGGCCGACGGCCAGGTCAAGGCGTTCCTTGTCGAGCGGGAAGCCCCCGGCGTGACGCTGGAGAAGATCCACGGCAAGACCGCCTTGCGGATGATGCAGAACGCCCACATCACCCTCGAGGGCGTCCGCGTGCCCGAATCGATGCGCCTGCACAACGTGAACTCCTTCCGGGACGTCGCGGCAATGCTGCGCGCGATGCGCTCGGACGTTGCCTGGATCGCCACGGGCATCGCGGCCGGTGCATTCGAGGCGGCACTGCGCTACGTCACGGAACGCCGGCAGTTCGGCCGCACGCTCGGATCCTTCCAGCTGGTCCAGGAAAAACTGGCCCGGATGCTCGGAAACGTCACCTCGGCGCTGTCCCTCGTGGTGCGGCTCACCGAACAGCAATCCAAAGGCATCTACCGGGACCAGGACTCCGCCCTGGCCAAAATGCAGACATCCCTGCTGATGCGCGAAACCGTGGCCCTGGCCCGCGAAGTGGTCGGCGGCAACGGCATCACCCTCGAAACCGACGTCGCACGCTTCCACGCCGACGCCGAGGCCGTCTACTCCTACGAAGGCACCCACGAAATCAACGCCCTCATCGTCGGCCGGGCCCTGACCGGCGAAAGCGCCTTCACCCGCTGACCCCGGCACCCACCAAAACCCGCACACCCCCGCTCCGGCACCGCCGTCGGACAGTTCCCTACCCCATCCAGCCCTCCAGGAGGACACCATGCCCAATCTCGTCGTCGATTTCGACAAACTGCTCACTCTCGCCGGCACCGATCTCGGGGTCAGCGAGTACCGCGAAATCACCCAGGAACAGATCAACAAGTTCGCCGACGCCACCGGTGACGACCAGTGGATCCACGTTGACCCGGAACGCGCCAAGGACGGCCCGTTCGGCGCCCCAATCGCCCACGGCTTTTTCACCCTCTCGCTCATCATCCCTTTCTGGGGCGAGCTGTTCGACGTCGACGGCGTCACCGCGAAGGTCAACTACGGACTGGACAAGGTCCGCTTCACGTCCCCGGTCAAGGTGGGCGCGCGGATCCGGATGCGGGCCACCATCAGCGAAGTGACCGAGGTCAAGGGCGGCGCCCAGATCAAGGTCGCCAACACCATCGAGATCGAAGGCCAGGAGCGCCCCGCAGTCGTCGCGGAATTCCTCGCCCGCTTCTACAAGTAAAAACCCCTCCAGGAACCCTCCCTCTGTTCAAAGGAACAACCATGTCAGGACTCACTCAGCTTCAAGCGATGGGCACCGCCGAGCGACGCAAGGAAGCACGCACGGTCATTGCCTCCAGCTACCTGGGCAGCACCATCGAGTACTACGACTTCCTCCTCTACGCCACGGCCGCAGCGGTTGTCTTCCCGAAGGTCTTCTTCAGCGGCATGGACGACTGGGTTGGCGTTGTGGCCGCCTACGGCACGTTTGCCGCGGGCTACGTGGCCCGCCCGGTTGGCGGAATCATCTTCGGCCACTTCGGCGACAGGATGGGCCGCAAGGGCATGCTGATCATCTCCATGCTGGTCATGGGCCTGGCTTCCACCCTGATCGGGCTGGTACCAGGTGCCTCCGTGGCCGGACCCTGGGGTGCGGTGCTCCTGGTGATTCTTCGCGTCTTCCAGGGCATCGCCGTCGGCGGGGAATGGGGCGGGGCCGCCCTGATGGCGCTGGAGCACTCCGAATCGGGCAAGCGCGGGTTTGCCGCCTCGTTCGTCAACGCCGGGGCGCCCACCGGTGCCGTCCTGGGCACCCTGATCATGGGCGCGTTCTCGGCGCTGCCGAACGACCAGTTCCTCGCCTGGGGCTGGCGGGTGCCGTTCCTGCTCTCCTTCGTGCTGCTGGGCGTGGGCATGTTCGTCCGGCTCAAGGTTTCCGAAAGCCCTATCTTCAAGGCCGCACTGGAACAGGAAAAGGCCGAAAAGGCACAGGCTGACCAGGAAGCCATCCGCCAGGGCCTCACTGCCAAGCGGGATATTCCGCTGCTGCTGGTACTGCGGCGCCCCAAGACCCTGATCTTCACCATGCTGGCCGGCGCCGCCGGCTTCGCCCTCCAGGTGGTCCTGGCGACGTTCTCGGTGACCTACGCCGTCTCCAAGGGCGCGGACCGCCAGGGCGTGCTGTACGCCTTTGCTGCCGCCTCGCTGATCTCCATCGTGTTCGTGATCATGGGCGGCCGGCTTTCGGACAAGGTGGGCAGGCGGCCGGTGATGATCGGCGGCCTGGTTCTCTTCATCATTTACCTGGTGCCGATGTTCCAGCTGCTCTCCTCCAACAACATCATGCTGATCTTCGTGGCGTTCGCCATCGGCCTGATGATCCATTCCACGCTGTTCGGTCCTTTGGCGGCCTTCGTGTCCGAGCAGTTCGGCACCACCTCCCGCTACACCGGCGCGTCCCTGGGCTACCAGCTGGCAACCCTGCTCGGTGCCGGGTTCACTCCGGGCATCGTGGCCCAGATCTTCAAGGACTCAGGCCAGGACACGGCATCGGTGGTCTGGTACCTGGCGGCCATGTCGGTGGTCTCCATCGTCTTCATCCTGCTGACCCGGGAACCGAAGAACAACGACCTCCGCACCGTCCAGGCCTGACCCTTCATCGGGTCCCGTCACGCGGGCTAACCTCACAGTAGAAAGGATTCGCCGTGGAAAATTTTGGCATCGGCTCGTGGCTGCAACGTCGCCGCCCGAAGTCCGGCAGCAAAACCGCCCTGATCAGCGGAGGCCGGGAACTCAGTTATGAACAGTTCGCGGACCGGACCGTCCGGCTCGCCAACGCCCTGAGGGACCGCGGCGTGGCCAAGGGGGACAGGGTTGCCTATCTGGGCGAGAACCACCCGTCCTTCCTGGAGACCCTCTTTGCGTGCGGAACCCTCGGCGCCATCTTCGTCCCGCTCAACACGCGGCTGGCGCCCCCGGAAATCCAGTTCCAGCTGCAGGACTGCGGCGCCGGGACCCTGGTCCATGCCGGCAGCCTCGGCGACCTGGCAGCCCGCGGGTCGGCCGGCACGGCAGTGGCGAGACTCGTCGTCGTCGCCGATTCCCTTGACGGTTCCTCGGCCAGTGCGGCAGGCGGCGGCGTGCAGGCTGCCCGCGGGGCGGACGCAGCGGCGGTGGAGGACTTTGAGGACCTGGTGGCCTCCGGTTCGGACCAGCCGGTCGACGAACCGGTCACGCTGGACGACGGTGCCATGATCCTCTACACCTCCGGTACCACGGGCCGGCCAAAGGGCGCCCTGCTGACCCACGGCAACGTCACATGGAACTGCATCAACGTGATCGTTGATTTCGACTTCTCCTCGCAGGACGTGGCGCTGATGATTTCGCCGATGTTCCACGTCGCGTCCCTCGATATGGGCGTACTCCCGACGCTGCTCAAAGGCGGAACGGTCATCCTCGAATCCAGGTTTGACCCCAGCCGGGTCCTGGCCCTCATCGAGCAGTACAGCGTCACCACTATGAGCGGCGTCCCCACCACCTATCAGCTCATCTGCGAACATCCCGCGTGGGCCTCGACGGACCTTAGCTCGCTGAACAAGCTCACCTGCGGGGGGTCCGCGATCCCGATGCGGGTGCTCGACGCCTATGAGTCCCGGGGCCTGCAGATCGGCACCGGCTACGGCATGACCGAAACCGCGCCTGCAGCCACGGTCCTCCCCGCGGCGCGGTCCCGCGACAAGGCCGGTTCCGCCGGGCTTCCGCACTTCTTCACCGACGTCCGCATAGCCGACCCAATAGCCGGCACCGCGGAGCCCGGAACTGGGGGAGAGATCCAGATCAAGGGCCAAAACGTGATCCCCGAGTACTGGAACCGGACTGACGCCACCGCCGAGTCATACGCGGAGGGCGGCTGGTTCAAGTCAGGTGATATGGGCTACAAGGATGACGACGGGTTCGTCTTCGTCTCGGACCGGATCAAGGACATGATCATCTCCGGCGGCGAGAACATTTATCCCGCCGAAGTGGAGCAGGCCATCACGGAACTCGAGGCGGTGGGAAGCGTGGCCGTCATCGGCGTGCCGGATGAGAAATGGGGTGAAGTGCCCCGGGCCGTCGTTCTTCTGCGCGAGGGTGCCCAACTCACGGAAGAGCAGCTCAGGCGGTACTTGGATGGACGCCTGGCACGCTACAAAATCCCCAAGTCCGTGGTGTTTGTCGATGAGATGCCCCGGACCGCCAGCGGCAAGATCAGGAAGGCCGACCTGCGGAAGCTGAGCGCCATCCAGCCATAACTGGCCGTGGCCTGCGCCCGTCAGTGAATGAGGGCCAGCATGACGCCGACGGCCATGAACAGCACGCCGAACGTCCGGTTGAGGGTGCGCTGGCCGCGGGCATCGTGGGTAAAGCGCTGGAAGGTCTTGGCCGCGGCGGCGAAGAAGAACCACATCACTAGGACGTCGATCACGATCACGGTGGCTGACAGGGTCAGGTACTGCGGCAGGAGCGGGTTCTCCGGGCGGATGAACTGAGGCATAAAGGCGAGGAAGAACACGATCGCCTTGGGGTTCAGCAGGTTGACCCACAGGCCGCGGCGGAACATGGAAAATGCCGGCTCGTTCCGCAGCGCGGCGGCCTTTTCCTGGTCCAGATCGGGTTTGTGCCGGAACTGCTGGATGCCCAGATAGACGAGGTAGGCGGCGCCCGCGTAGCGGATCACGTTGAAGGCGACCGGAGAGCTGGCCACCAGCACCCCGACGCCGAGGGCCACGATCACGATGTGCACCACCAGCGCGGCCTGCTGCCCAAGGATCCCCCAGATGGAACGCCGGAAGCCGGAGTTCAGGGAATTGCTCATGGTGTTGATGGCGCCCGCACCGGGCGTAAAGCTGATCAGGACACCGGCGCCCGCCAGGGCCAGCCAAAGGGAGGGTTGCACTGATTCAGTTTACGGCCGCGGACGGGCCCAGCCGGCCGCCGCTTCACAACACCGTCACACGCCGGCCATTCGCCAGAAATGGCCGCTCTGGCCGTCCCCATAGCGGCCATCTCCGGCAAATGGCGGGCGTGGCCCCCGTATTCATATCCGCCAGCGAACCGGCGAGTGGGAGACAGCCCGGCTGTGGGACGCTACGATGCACTCAACCGTGCGGCATCAGTGCGTGCAGCCAGACTTGGGGAGTCTATGGACCGGATTGTCGGAACGATGCTTGCGGGAGCTGTCGTCCTGGCCACCTCGTCCTGCGCGTTGCCAGGGGCCGGACCGCCGCCAGTATCCGCCACCCAGGCCACAGCCGCAGCGGCCGCCACGCCCCGGACTGCCGGCACCCTATTTGCGGCGAATCCCGGGAGCACCGCGGGCCCGGCGGCCGTGCCGCTGCCCGAGGCGCGGTTCGCCAATCCCGACTACTACGCCATGCCCGGACAAACGATCACCTTCGACGTCTCGGCGTCGCTGCCCCGCGGCGTCAGCATCGCTCAGTACGAATGGGACTTCGACGGCGACGGTGCCATCGATCAGGTGGGGCCGCTCCCCGTGGCTCCCCACAGGTACGCCGCCGCGTTCGAGGGTAAGGCGACGGTGCGGATTACCCATGCCACGGGAGGCTTGTCGACGGCATCGACCGGGGTCCACATCGGCCGGGGGCCGCGGGACGGACTCCCCGCCGCGCCCATCAACGTGAGCGTGGTGGTGACCGCCCACTCGGGCGGCATCAGCACCGTCCAAATATCGTGGGAGCCGGGCGGGCCGGAGCCCTACCGCTGGGGTCTGACCGTTGACGGTTTTCCGGCCGGGATTGTGGAGGGCCACACACGCACCGCGACCATGACGGACGTCCACCGGCTCAAGGACGTGAAGATCGGCGTCGTCGGGTTCACTGAGAACCAAGGCATGGGGGCCTCCGCCGGCGTGACGCTTCCCGCGCTGCCGGATTAGGCGGCTCCGGCGCCAACCGCCTCACGCCCGGGCGATCACCTCGCCGTTGGGGATCAGGAACCAGCCGTCGTCCGTGGAACCCCAGCGGTGCCAGCCGGCCGAAATCCGGGCAAGGTCGGCGGCGTTGGCGAAGCCGTATTCGAGAGCCTGGTCCGCAAAGGCCGAGTGCAGCACGCGTTCGCCCCACACCCGGGCCTGCCAGCGGCGCTGCTGGCCGGTCGCGTAGAGCCAGTTGCTGCTGGAGGGTGCGACGTCGGTGAACCCGGCGGACTGGGCCCAGGAAACCAGGCGTCGGCCGGCGTCGGGCTCGGCGCCGTTCCGGCGTGCGATCCGCTGGTAGAGCTCCATCCATTCATCCAGCTCGGGGACGGCCGGGTACCAACTCATGCCGTGGAAATCTGCGTCGCGCACCGCCACGATCCCGCCGGGCTTGGCGACGCGGCGCATTTCCCGCAGGGCCGCAACAGGGTCCGTGAGATGCTGCAGGAGCTGGTGGGCGTGCACGACGTCGAATGTCTCGTCCTCGAAGTCGAGGTCGTAGATGTTGCCGGCGACGAACTCGACGTTCTGCACGCCCCGCTCGGCCGCGAGGGCGGCCGCCTGGCCGATCACCTCGGGCGAGCGGTCCAGCCCGGTGACCTTCCCGGGGGAGACGAGCCCGGCGAAATCGCACGTGATGCTGCCCGGCCCGCAGCCGACGTCGAGCACCGAAACCCCCGGGGTCAGGTGCGGGATCACAAACGCCGCGGAGTTCTCCGCCGTCCGGGAGGCGTGGGCGCGGACCACAGACTCGTGGTGGCCGTGGCTGTACACATCTTCAGGCTGCTGCGCACTCATAATGAAACGCTACCGCCCCGCACCGGCAAATCCGCGAAAGCGGGGGTAACGGCCGGGAAGACGGCAGGATTTCGCGCGCGGCCGTCCGTTTTGCCGCTTCCGGCCGGGGCGGTTCCGCGGATGATTAGAGGAGTGAACACCAACAGCAGCAAGCAGTCAGGGCTCGGCCTGTTCCGGGCCACCGGCATCTACGTCGGGGCGATCCTGGGCTCGGGCATCCTGGTCCTCCCGGCCATCGCTGCCAAGGAGGCAGGGCCAGCGTCGCTCCTGGCCTGGACCCTGCTGCTGGTGTTCTGCACCCCCGTGTCCTTCAGTTTCGCTGAGATGAGCCGCCAGCAGCCCGACGCAGGCGGAATCGCCCACTTTGTCACGCGCGCCTACGGACGCCGTGCCGCGGTCGTGGCCGGCTACCTCTTCTACTTCGCCATTCCCTTCGGTGCCCCGGCGACAGCCGTGATCGGCGGCAACTACATCGCCCACGCGCTGGGCGGCGGGCGCGGGACGGCGTTGGTGGCCGCCGCACTGCTGCTGGCCGCCGCTTTCGCGAGCAACGCCGTCGGGATCCGGATGTCCAGCGGCATCCAGCTGGTACTGATGGTATTGCTCGTCGGACTGCTGGCACTGGCCGTCGCCCTGGCTGCACCGTTTGGACGGGCGGGGAACTTCGAGCCGTTCGCGCCGCACGGCTACTGGGCCGTGGGCGGCGCGGCCAGCCTGCTCTTTTTCTGCTTCGCCGGCTGGGAGGCGGTCACGCATATCGCCGGGGAGTTCCGCCACCCGGAACGTGACCTCAAACGGGCCACCTGGCTCACCCTGATTGTGGTCGGTGTGGTCTACCTCGGCGTCGTCTCGGCGTCGGTCGCTGTGCTGGGCCCCGCACTTCCGGGCAGCGAGGTGCCGATCGCGGAGCTGCTCGAAAAGGGACTGGGCGGATTCGCTGCGCCGCTGACCGCCGCCGCCGCGGTGCTGACCTTCGGTCCGGTCAACACCTTTGTCGCCGGCGCCAGCAGGCTGGGGGCGAGCCTGGCGTCCGACGGCGTTTTGCCGCGGGCCCTCGCGCGGGGCGCCGGTCCGGGGGAGGTGCCCACGGCCAGCCTGGGATTGCTGGGCGTGATGACGTTGCTGTCCTTCGGGGCGGCGGCAGCCGGGCTGGTCGACTTGCAGCTCCAGATCGGGGCGGCGTCGGCCTGTTTCACCGCAGTGACGGCGTTTGGCCTGCTCGCCGGGATCCGTTTGCTGCCCACCCGGACGCCGGCCTGGCTCGGAGTCATAGTGGCTGCTGCTGTGATGCTGGCCGTGCTGCTCTTCAGCGGATGGGCACTCGTGGTCCCGCTCGGGCTGGCCGTGGCCGCCATCTTGGCTGGCCGGCCGGGCGCACGGGTATGGCAGTTGGGACGCGCGAAAACGCCAACTAGTGCCGGTCGGCGGGGGCCGGTGCCGGCTGCTGCGCGGCCTCCTGCCCGGCCCTGACCGTCGCCTCGATCATCGAGGACATGAACCGCGTCGCGATGTCCAGTTCCTCCGGAGTGAATTCGGCCATCGCGGCCGCCATGTGCCGGGCCAGCGGCTGGAACATGGCGCCGCCGTCGCGGTAGGCCTTGGGGGTCATGCGGAGCTGGACCTGGCGGCGGTCCGGGCCCTCCCGCTCGCGAATCACGTGGCCGGAGCTGTGCAGCCGGTCGATCAGTGCCGTGGTGGCGGGTGAGCTCAGGTGGAGTTCCTTGCGGAGCACGCCCGGCGTGACGATCTGGTTCCTCGCGGTGTGCTGCATGATCACGGCCAGGGCATTGAGGTCCGTCCGGTGCATGTCGTTGCGGCCGCCGGCGGAATCCACGTAGCGGTTGGCCTCGAGGCTGAATTCCTGAAGCAAGCGGACCAACGGCGGCGGTCCGGAAGGCGGTCCGGAAGATTCGGGGCGTCCCGGCGGATCAACTGTCACGGCGAACCTTCCTCTCTCCTTTGCCTTGCCCACTGCTCCGCAGCAGGCGCCCTCCGGAGTTTACTTCAGCGGACCTCGGCCTCGGACCGGCCCGGCGTCGAAGTATTTCCCAAGAATTGGACCCCACCCGTTTATCTCCATAGTGGAGATAGTCTACTATGGACTCAATTCTACTCCTCCCAGGCATGCACCAGAAGGAACCATGAACAAGACACCACACGGCAGTGCCCGCGTCCCTTTCTGGCTGCGCTGGCTGATTCCCGTCCTGCTCGTCGTCACCTGGCTGGCCATCGCCGGGATCGGCGGGCCCACTTTTGGCCGGCTGAGCGAGGTCTCCTCCAATGACCAGGCGTCCTTCCTGCCGACGGGAGCCGAGGCCACGGAGGTCCGGGACTGGCAGGCCAAGTTCCGGGACACCAATGAGGTCCCAGCCGTCATTGTCATAGAGAGCGACTCGGCCTTCACCCCGGCCCAGCTCGGCGAGGTGGCAGCCCTCAAGGGCAAGCTGGAGGCGCTGGGCGCCGGCAGCACCGTCGTCGGCCCCATCCCGTCCGAGGATGCCAA
The DNA here is from genome assembly GCF_009928425.1 of Pseudarthrobacter sp. ATCC 49987. NCBI lineage: Bacteria > Bacillati > Actinomycetota > Actinomycetes > Micrococcales > Micrococcaceae > Pseudarthrobacter > Pseudarthrobacter sp. ATCC 49987. Next base: position 14,736 of record NZ_JAABNS010000002.1, read on the forward strand.
GGCCGTGCAGTTTGTAGTCCCGATCGAATCGGCCGGCGAAGTGAAGGAAGTCGTCAAGGAACTCCGCGCGGAGGTGCAGGCATCCGCTCCGGCGGGAATGCAGACCTTCGTAACCGGTCCGGCCGGGCTTGCCGCGGACCTCGTCAGCGCCTTCGCGGGCATCGACGGCATCCTGCTGCTGGTGGCCCTTGCCGCGGTTTTCCTGATCCTGCTGATCGTCTACCGCTCGCTGCTGCTGCCGATCGCCGTGCTGTTCACCTCGGTCTTCGCGCTCTGCGCCGCCATCCTGCTGGTTTTCGGGATGGCCAAGCTCGGCTGGATCCAGCTCAACGGCCAGAGCCAGGGCATCCTGTCCATCCTGGTGATCGGTGCCGCCACTGACTACGCGCTGCTCTATGTGGCGCGGTTCCGTGAGGCGCTGACGCACACGACCAACCGGACGGCCGCCGCGCTCACCGCGTGGAAGGCGGCCTGGGAGCCTATCCTGGCCTCCGGCGCCACCGTCATCATCGCGCTGCTGTGCCTGCTCTTGTCCGACCTCAACTCGAACAAGGCACTCGGCCCCGTGGCGGCCGCAGGCATCCTGTGTTCCCTCTTCGCGGCCCTGACCCTGCTGCCAGCGCTGATGGCGCTGCTGGGCCGCGCCGCGTTCTGGCCGTTCCGCCCCAAGCTGCTCCCGGAGACTGAGCGCGAGCCCGAACTCGTCACCGGCCTCGAGGGCCAGAAGGGCTTGTGGCGCGCCACCGGGTCCCTCGTGTCCCGCCGGCCGCGGACTGTCTGGGTCGCCTCCGTGCTGCTGCTCCTGATGGCCTCCGCCGGCGTGCTCCAGCTCAAGGCAAACGGCGTCCCGCAGACCGACGTGATCCTCCCCGCCTCCAACGCCGTCGACGGCCAGGACGCCCTGGCCCGTCACTTCGACGCGGGCTCCGGCAGTCCTGCCGTGATCGTCGCTGACGAGGCGAAGGCGCAGGACGTGCTGGCCAAGACCAAAGCGACCGACGGCGTCGGGGCCGCCTACCTGCTGGCCGAAGGCAGCGTTCCGATCGTCCCCGGCGCTCCGGCCGCACCCGGCGCCCCGGCTTCTCCCACGGCTCCTGCGGTGAGGGACGGCAAGGTCCTGATCAACGCGACGCTGGACTTCGCCGCGGACTCCAACGAGGCTGAAAACGTCGTGGTGGCCCTCCGCCAGGAACTGAAGAAAATCGACGACGGCGCCCTGGTCGGCGGAGTGACGGCGACGGCCCTGGACACGAACACCACTGCCCAGCGTGACCTCGTCACCATCATCCCTGTGGTCCTCGCGGTGATCCTGGTGATCCTGATGCTGCTGCTGCGCTCCGTGCTGGCGCCGGTGCTGCTGGTTGCCTCGGTGGTGCTGTCCTACGCCGCCGCCATGGGAGTCTCCGCCTTCGTGTTCAACAACATCTTTGGATTCCCGGGAGCCGATGCCACCGTCCCGCTCTTTGGCTTCGTCTTCCTTGTGGCGCTGGGGGTGGACTACAACATCTTCCTCATGAGCCGGGTCCGGGAGGAGTCCATTAAGCACGGCACCCGGCCCGGCATCCTGCGCGGCCTGGGCGTCACGGGCGGCGTGATCACCTCCGCCGGGGTGGTCCTCGCGGCCACGTTTGCCGCCCTGGGCGTTATCCCCATCATGTTCCTCGTGCAGCTGGCCTTCATTGTGGCCTTCGGCGTGTTGCTGGATACCGTCCTGGTCCGGTCGCTGCTGGTTCCGGCCCTGGCCTACGACATCAGCCCGCGGATCTGGTGGCCGAGCAAGTTGGGGCGCGCGCAGATGGATGCAACCGAGCGTGTCCGCCCGGCCGCCCCGGAGGCGGAATCCGCGGAGGCGGGAATCCGCTAGCCCGCACCCGCGACTGCGCACCCGCCTCGCCCCGCAGCCGCAGCCGCCGTCACTGTTCCTGGTCCCTCCACCAGGCAACGGTGGCGGCGGCTGCTTCCTTGAGCGGCGTGGGCTGCAGCCCCAGGGCCGCTTCGCTGGCGTTCGAGTCCATCACGAAGGGGCGTTCGAACTGGTACAGGGTTTCGGCCAGTTCCCGCGTTCCGGCGGAGAACATGCCCACCGTCCGCAGCACCCACCCGCGGACGGCGGCCACCCGCGGCGCCCGGACGCCGGCAGCGGCGGCGAACGCTGCAGCAATCTTCCGCTGGCTGAGCGCGGGGCCGGTCGGTGCGTGCCACACCCGGTTCCACAGCGCAGGATCCTGAGCTGCCCTGATCATGGCGGCGGCCAGGTCCGGCACATAGGTGAAGGAATGCGGCAGCCCAGCGTTGCCAATTACCATCAGGGGCTTTTCCGCCAGGACCGGCTTCACCATGCGCTCGCCGGCATGCGCGCCGCGGACCCTGGGACCGAAGAAATCGCTCGCCACCACACTCACGGTGTCCGTTGCGGACGCCGCACGGGCCGCGAGCAGGGCGGTGCGGATACCCCGTTTGCCGCCGCGGGCCTCCCGCGGGCCCTTCTCGGTCATCGGCCGTTCCGGCTCGCTGTAGGAGTACAGGCTTTCCGGAAACACGACGACGGCGCCGGCCTCGCCCGCCGCGGCAAGCACCACCTCCTCGGCGCCGGGCAGTTCCTCCGCCCAGACCTTTGCGCTGTACTGCGATCCGTGGATGCAGTGGAACACGGCTTTGGCGCCCCGGAACAGCTCGCCGAGCCGCGCAAGGTCGGACACATCGACGGCCGTCTTTTCGATCAGCGGGTTGTCCGGTCCGGTGCCGGAGCGGGTGAGCACCCGCACCCGGTGGCCCGCTGCGGCGAGCTGTTCGGCCACCGTCCAGCCGACGGGGCCGGCGCCCGTGACGACAAACAGGGCAGTGGCCGGGGCCTCGGGGGATACGGACTGGGACAAGGTGTTCTCGCTTTCGTTGTGGTCGCACGGGCCGCGGCGGCCCGGGCTGGGGCTGGATTGGCCAGGCCGCAACCTGAACCTGAGAGCACTGCTCTCTGAATTCAGGATGGATCCGGCTGGGGCGAAAGTCAAGAGCAGTGCTCACATTTGTTGACACTGCTCTGCTTTGTGGAATGCTGGAGCCATGCCGCAGACCACTGACCTGGCCGTGAAGCCTCCCACTCCCCGCGAGCGTGCCCGGGCACGGACCATCGAGGACATTGTGCGCCTCGGCCGGGAGCATCTGGCAGTGCACGGGGCTGCCGCGCTCTCCCTTCGCGCCGTGGCGCGGGATCTCGGCGTGGTCTCCTCGGCGGTCTACCGGTACGTGGAGAACCGCGAAGAGCTGCTGACCCTGCTGCTCATCGACGCGTACAACGAACTCGGAGACGAAGTCGACACCGCCGTCGCTGCCCTGCCCGTGACCGACTTTGCCGGGCGGTTCAGCGCACTGGGGTCCGCTGTGCGGCGCTGGGCGCTGCGCGAACCGGCCCGCTATGGGCTCCTCTTCGGCAGCCCTGTGCCCGGATACCAGGCGCCGGTCGAGCGGACCACGGCGCCGGGTACCCGGGTGATCTACGCCCTGATGGCGCTCCTGGACGGCGCCTACCGGGCCGGGCGGCTGGCCGCGCCTGACGGTCAGACCGTCGTCGTCCCCGCACTTTCCGCCGACCTGGAGCGGATCCGCAGCGGGATGGGACTCGCGGTGCCCGACGGGCTGCTGGCGCGCGGTGCCCTCGTCTGGACGTCCCTGTTCGGAGCCATCAGCTTCGAGGTTTTTGGCCAGTACGGCGCGGACACCTTTAGCGCCCCGGATGAACTCTTCGCCCACCATCTGACCGTGCTGGCGGACCTCGCAGGCCTTGAGCAGCCAGCGACCCAGGCCGGCCGGCAAGCCGCCGATCACCCGGAATAGCCGATGCCCCGGGGTTTTCCTTGCCCCCTGTTGTCTCCCGGTGGCGCTCGATAGACTGCCCCTGCGCCTGCCTGGGCGCGCCGAGGCTTCCAGGAAGGATCCAACCATGTCCGAAAACAGCGAGTTTGATCGAACAGCAGCGGAACCCGAAGAGCAGGCCGCGGAAGGCCAGTATGTCGAGGGGGACTACGGCACGGCCGGCACCGCCGGGGAGAACCCGCCCGAGGCCAAAGAGGGCGAATACCCCACCGGCGACTACGGGGCGGCCGGCACCAGCGGCGCCACCGCCGTCGGCGCGGAGGAAGGCGGTTACCCCGAAGGCGATTACGGCGCGGCGGGTGGCACCGCCGCGACGCCGGCTGACGCCGAGGAAGGCGAATATCCCGAAGGCGACTAAGGTACCGCCGGCGCCTCGCGCGCCGCTGGGCGGGGCGCTGATGAGGTGCCCGCACGGAACGCAGTGGAGCGGAACGCAGACACCGACGAAGCTGACCGCGGGGAGCGCTGACGGCGGACTTCGCGCACAGCGAAATACCCGGCGGCTGGCCGCACTGTTGGCCGGGTACTCCCCGGATTCCGGGGGAGAGCGACTTCCAACGAGCGGGCCGCGCCGTCCAAAATCCAAAGTTGAGCGCATGACGCTCAACTTTGGATTGACTTTAATCGGGGTCTGAGTAAAGTTGAGTGCAGATCGCTCAATCACCGTCGGATCCTTTGCCGTTAGAGGCATTGCGGTCCGCGGCCATCCCGGCGAGTTTCCACGGAAAGTAAGGACGCAACACATGTCACGTGCAGTAGGTATTGACCTCGGAACAACCAACTCCGTCGTCTCCGTTCTCGAAGGTGGCGAGCCCACCGTCATTGCCAACGCCGAGGGTGGCCGCACCACGCCGTCGGTTGTTGCATTCTCCAAGTCCGGCGAAGTGCTGGTTGGCGAAATCGCCAAGCGCCAGGCCGTCAACAACATTGACCGCACCATTGCTTCCGTCAAGCGCCACATGGGCACCGACTGGTCCGTCGCCATTGACGACAAGAAGTACACGGCGCAGGAAATCTCCGCCCGTATCCTCATGAAGCTCAAGAACGACGCCGAGTCCTACCTCGGCGAGAAGGTCACGGACGCCGTGATCACCGTCCCCGCGTACTTCAATGACGCCGAACGCCAGGCCACCAAGGAAGCCGGCGAAATCGCGGGCCTCAAGGTCCTGCGCATCGTCAACGAGCCCACCGCGGCCGCCCTGGCCTACGGCCTGGACAAGGGCAAGGAAGACGAACTCATCCTCGTCTTCGACCTCGGCGGCGGCACCTTCGACGTCTCCCTCCTCGAGGTTGGCAAGGACGAAGACAACTTCTCCACCATCCAGGTCCGCTCCACCGCGGGCGACAACCGCCTCGGCGGCGACGACTGGGACCAGCGCGTTGTCGATTACCTGCTGAACCAGCTCAAGGTCAAGGGCATTGACCTGTCCAAGGACAAGATTGCCCTGCAGCGACTGCGTGAGGCCGCGGAGCAGGCCAAGAAGGAACTCTCCTCCTCCTCGAGCACCAACGTCTCGCTCCAGTACCTCTCCGTCACCCCCGACGGCCCCGTGCACCTCGACGAGCAGCTGACCCGCGCCAAGTTCCAGGACCTCACCAAGGATCTGCTCGAGCGCACCAAGAAGCCGTTCCACGATGTCATCAAGGAAGCCGGCATCCAGTTGTCCCAGATCGACCACATCGTGCTGGTCGGCGGTTCCACCCGCATGCCTGCCGTCTACGACCTGGTCAAGGACCTCGCCGGCGGCAAGGAGCCGAACAAGGGCGTCAACCCGGATGAGGTCGTCGCCGTCGGCGCCGCACTGCAGGCCGGTGTCCTGAAGGGTGAGCGCAAGGACGTCCTCCTGATCGACGTCACCCCGCTCTCCCTCGGCATCGAGACCAAGGGCGGCATCATGACGCACCTGATCGAGCGCAACACGGCCATCCCGACCAAGCGCTCCGAGACCTTCACGACGGCGGACGACAACCAGCCGTCCGTGGCCATCCAGGTCTTCCAGGGCGAGCGCGAGTTCACCCGCGACAACAAGCCGCTGGGCACGTTCGAGCTGACCGGCATCGCGCCGGCCCCGCGTGGCGTCCCGCAGGTTGAGGTCACCTTCGACATCGACGCCAACGGCATCGTGCACGTCTCGGCGAAGGACAAGGGCACCGGCAAGGAACAGTCCATGACCATCACGGGCGGTTCCAGCCTCTCCAAGGAAGACATTGACCGCATGGTCAAGGACGCCGAGGAGCACGCAGCAGAGGACAAGGCCCGCCGCGAGGCAGCCGACACCCGCAACACTGCCGAGCAGCTTGCCTACTCCGTGGACAAGCTCATCGCTGACAACGCCGACAAGCTGCCGGAAGAGGTCAAGACCGAAGTCCAGGCCGACGTCGACGCCCTCAAGGCAGCGCTCGAAGGCACCGATGACGCAGCCGTCAAGACCGCGTTTGAGAAGCTGCAGGCTTCCCAGACCAAGCTCGGCGAGGCCATCTACGCCCAGGCAGGTTCCCCGGACGGCGCCACCGGCGCCAAGGGTGCCCCCGCCGGCGAGCAGGCAGCGGGAGCCGACGAGGACATCGTCGACGCCGAGATCGTTGACGAAGACGAGAAGAAGTAATCATGCCGCATCACGGTAACGAAGAAGACCACGGTTCTTCCGAGAGCCGTCGCGACGCCGAACAGCGGGAGAACGAGCCGCAGAAGCCGATCATCCACGACAACCGCAAGGTTGACCCGAAGACCGGCCAGGCCCGCCACCCCGACCAGGAGCGCGCCGCCGCGGCAGACTCCGACTCCGGTTCCGGGGACGCCCTGTCCCAGGCCGAGGACATCCTCAACAGTGTGGACGTTCCGGCCGCGGATTCCGTGGCCCAGGGTGCTGACGGCGCGGAGGCGGAGGAGCTCAGGAATGACCTCCGCCGCCTGCAGGCCGAGTACGTCAACTACCGCAAGCGCGTTGAACGCGACCGTGCCGTGGCAGGGGAGATGGCCGTCATCGGCGTCCTGAACTCCCTGCTGCCGGTGCTGGACGACGTCGACGCCGCCCGCCAGCATGGTGACCTCACGGACGGACCGTTCGCCGCGATCGCCGCCAAGCTGGAGAACGCGCTGAAGACGTACGGCCTGGTGCGCATCGATGAGACCGGCGTGGAGTTCGACCCGACGATCCACGAGGCCCTCATCCAGCAGCCGGGCACGGATGTCGAAATCGACACCGTCAGCCAGGTCCTGCGCTCCGGGTACAAAACCGGCGACAGGGTCCTGCGGGCAGCTCAGGTCATCGTGGCCGTCCCGGCCTAGCAGTACGCCATCGAAGTGACAGTTCGCGCCCGTGTTTCGACCAAACATTGGCGCGAACTGTCACCTCGGCACACAGATTTGAAAGGAAACGCCATTGGCTAGCCAGGACTGGGTGGACAAGGACTTTTATAAGATCCTTGGAGTCGCCAAGGACGCTTCCGACGCCGACATCAAAAAGGCCTACCGGAAGCTCGCGCGGCAGCACCACCCGGACACCAACGCGGGGAATGCCGCTTCGGAGAAGAAGTTCAAGGACATCTCCGAGGCCTACTCCGTGCTTTCCGATGCCGACGAGCGCCAGCAGTACGACGCCATCCGGGCCATGGGCGGCGGTGCACGCTTCGCCCCCGGCGGAGGCGGCGGGGCTGCCGGCGGGGCCGGGTTCGAGGACCTCTTCGGCGGGCTCTTCACCGGCGGCGGGGGACGGCACTCCGGCAGTTACAGCACGGCCGGCGGCATTCCCCCCGAGTTCGCCGACCTCTTCGGCGGCGGTGGCGGCGGCTTCGGCGGCGGGGGCCAGTCCTTCCAGCGTGCACCGCAGAAGGGCGCCGACCGGACGGCGTCCACCTCCATTTCCTTCGCCGGTTCCATCCGGGGCACCACCATCGGCCTGCGTGAACCGGACGGCGAGGTCATCGATGTCCGCATCCCGGCCGGCATCAAGGACGGCCAGAAGGTGCGCGTCCGGGGCAAGGGCCAGTACGGTCCGGCCGGCTATGGGGATCTTATGGTCACCGTCTCAGTGAAGCCGCACGATTTTTACGTCCGCGACGGCGACAACCTGCGCATCCACGTTCCGGTCACCTTCCCGGAGGCAGCCCTGGGCGCCGACATCGAGGTTCCCACGATCGACGGCGACAATGTCAAGGTGCGCGTGCCTGCCGGCACGCCGTCGGGCCGCACCCTCCGCGTCAAGGGACGCGGCGTGAAGCACACCAAGGCCACCGGGGATCTGCTGGTGACCATCGACGTCGCCGTCCCGCGGAAGCTGAGCAAGGAAGCCGAGGAGGCCGTCAAGACCTTCGCCGCGGCCACCGCCGGTGAGGACGTCCGCGCCGAACTGGCAGCCAAGGCCCGGCTCTAGGAACGGACGCCTGCCATGGCCATCGAGTACGAGCAGCCGATCTTCGTCATCTCCGTTGCCGCGGAACTGGCGGACATGCACCCCCAGACGCTCCGGCAGTATGACCGGCTGGGCATCGTCTCGCCCAGCCGGGCCCCCGGCAAGTCGCGGCGGTACTCTCAGCGGGACATCAGCATGCTCCGCGAGGTGCAGCGGCTCTCGCAGGAGGGCGTGTCCCTCGAGGGCATCAAGCGGATCCTCCAGCTGGAGAACCAGGTGGCAGCCCTGCAAAGGCGCGTCACCGAGCTGACTGAAGAACTGGACCGCCGGCCCCGCGCCCTCGATTCCCGCATCTTCGCCGCCGGAGCCGCGGGCGACGTCGTGAGCCTGGCCCGCGGCAAGCGCCCCCGGGCACGGTCCCAGGCGCTGGTGGTGTGGCGGCCGCGCGGGATCGAAGACTGAATCCTGGCTTAACGCAATGAGTGCCCGGGACCCCTGAGGGTCCCGGGCACTCATTGCGTCAGAAGCGTGAAGCGGTGGTGCTGGTGAACTTGTCGGTGGGAAGAGCGTTGCCGGCGGCATCGGTGATGCCGGAATCGGGTGTGAATGAAGGCGCGGCGGCCGGCTGGGCCGTGGTGTTCGCAGCGCCTCCTGTCGAGCGGGTTCCGAGCGTGATCGTCAGCGCCTTGGCAACGGCGTTCCAGCTCAGTGACGAGCCGTTGGAGCCGTTGCCTCCGTAGCTGAGAGTGCCCGAGCCATAGTAGGTCCCCGCCAACGCCACCGTGCCGATTCTCGACGTCGCGCAGCCCGCGCTAGTCACTGTGACGCTGAGGACGTTGCTGGAACTGACATTGACCATGACCACACCGTTCCCGCTCACGGTCCCGTCGGCCCCGGCTGTCCACTTGCTGCAGATTGTTGAGGCGTCCATGGACTCGGAGAAAGTGATAATGACTTTGTCCTTGGCATCCAGCACACCGATACTGCTTCCGCTGCCTCCGCCGTCAGCCAGCGCCACCGTTGACACCGCAGGCGCCGCGACGTCCTTGACTGAGGTCGTCGTGCCGGGCGTCGCGGGATTGCCTTGGTTGCCCGCGGTGTCGGTAGCGACCGCGCGGTAGGTGATGGTTCCGGGGTTCAGGGACGACAGGTTGACGGTGGCGTTCCAGGCACCTGAGCTGTTCGCCGTCGCGGTCGCGGGGACCGAGTGCGCTGCGCCAACGTCGGTCACAGCCAGGGCGATGGATGCCCCCGGCTCGGTGCTGCCGTTGACCGGCACCGCAGCGACATTGCCGCTGTAGACGTAAGTGGGGGCAACCACGGAAGGAGCGCCTGGCGGCGTGGTGTCCACGGCGGCACCGCCGCTGCGGACGCTCTCGGCTCCCTGCCACTGCGCGAGCACCGGGGTGACCGTGTAGTACCAGGTGCCGGTCGGGACGCCCTGGTCGGTGCAGCCCGGTCCGGCCGTGACCGTGCCTGAGCACGTACCGCCGGTAGCGACTTTGGTGCCGCCCGAGGCGGAGGCATAGCGTGCCACCGTGTATCCGGTGACAGCGCGGCCGGCGAGGGTGGTGGTGGCGTTCCATGCCAGCGTGACATTTCCGCCGGACACTGTGGCGGTCGGCGTGGCGCCGGTGCGCAGAGCGTCTGCGCTGGCTGACGCGGAACCGCCAGTTGACGCGGCCGTCCAGAAGGCATTGGCCCCGGGGCCAGCCCACGAGAGGAGGGCGGCGCCGGTAAGGATGACTGCGATGCGGCTCCGGGTTCGGGAGCGTGCCTCGCGCCTGTTGTGACGGCTCATCGTCGTGCCTCCACTTTGACGGGAATCTTGAAGGTCGCGCCCTGGCAGGCAGACTGTGACTGGGCGGACATGCTCGCCGCACCCGGGAGGGTGACAAACACCGAGGACTTCGCCGGGATGGTGACGGCGGGTGCGAGCGGTGTGGCCGGGGCCGTGAAGGAAACCCCGGTGGTGGTGCATCCGGCATGGGCGGCATCGGCCGTGGCCGCCGCGCTGGCGGCCACCGAGTACAGCGTTACCGCGAAGGCGTTGGGGTTGCTGGTCCGGAGGATGACATCTGCGGTGCCGCCCGGGACCATGCTGGTGCTGTTCGAGTCGCCTGCCACCGACGCGTCGACGCTGATTTGCATGGTGCCTGCGGCTGCGGCGCCGATACCCGAGCCCGTGCTGGCCCAGTACGCGTAGGCCGTGCCCCCGCCGGCCAGCAGGCAGAGCGCGACGGCACCGGCCGAGGCGGTTCCAGCGAGTTTGGTGCCCTGCACCAAGGATCGTGTGGATCGCATGTCAGTTTCCCTGCCCTGATCCCGAGTACGCCAGCTGGAGGACTGCGCCTTTGCAGCCGTCCTGGAGACGTGGAGTGTCGAGCATGGCGATCCGGGGCCATTGGGCCGGGGGAACGCCAAGCTGTGAGAGCGAGCTGTTGCCGGACGGGACTGTCAGGGGATAGCGCCCGCTGTACTGCGCCACGGCATAGTCCTGTGCCGTGCAGGGCAGGTTCGCCGCGATTGCCTTCGACGTGCGGACCACACCCGTGATCGAGACGGTCAGATTGCCGACGTCGATCCCCTTATCCGGGTTGTTGAATCCGAGGTCCAGGGACCGGCTCGTCCCGGGGGCGAGAAGGCCCGACACATCGCCGGCGAGCCCGAAGACGCGCAGGGGCGCCTTGACCCGGAACTGGACCTTGACGGCTGCCGACTGCAGGGAGCCGCTCTGGCCCGTAAGCGTCAGATCGTAGTCTCCAGCGGCTGTAGCGGATGCCGTGGATACGTTCATGCTGAGCTGGGCTGTGTTCCCGGCCGTCAGCTTGACGGACGACGGCGAGAAGCTGGCCGCTGCCTCCGCGGGGACACCGGTGACTCCCAGTAACACTGTGCCTGCGAATCCGCCGGTGGAACTGACGGTTGCGGAATAGCTCGTGGCCTGTCCCTGGTCCACGTTCCGGGTGGACGGCGTGACCTGCAGCAGGATTCCGGGCTTTTGCGGGGCCGACTGCTGCCCGGCGGCGTAGAGTGTGCCCGCGGGCAGGAAGATGGCCAGCAAGCCAATCATGAGGGCACGGCCGGCGAGGCCCGCATGACCCCTGGCGAGCCGGAAGAACCGCAGTGGATGCAGCATTACCTATCCTCCTTCGACCGGGCGCCTTGGGCGGGTCGTGGTGTCGGCGGTGACTGGTGGGTTGCTGTGCGGCGGCCCGAAGGCCGCCCCGGCGGGCCGGGTGTCCGGCCCGCCGGGGACACCAGCTACACGCTGCCGACAGTGACCGTGACGACGGCTGACTTGCAGGCATCCTGGTTGGCGGCGTCATTGAGGAACGCCAGCGTTCCCGACCCCACCTGGGTGCCCGTGCTGTTCGCCCCGACTGCAGTGTTCGACGTGTCGGCGCTGACTGTGAACCAAGCCGGCAGGCATCCGGCCACGCTCGTGGTCACACTTGCGGTGAGGGCGCCGACGACGGTGCCGGTGTTGGAGCTGTTATCTGCCGTGTACGTGACGGGCACCGAGTTGCCCGGGGCCAGGCCGGCGGCGAAGCTGGCATGCAGGGTCACGGTGCCGCCGCCGGTGGAGTTGGCGGCGGTGCCGGTGCCGGTGCCGGTGGTGGTCCAGTAGGCGTAGGCCGTGCCGCCGCCGACTGCCACGAGGGCAACCGAGGCTGCAACGGCGATGACCTTGCTCTTCTTGGTGAGCTTGCGCATTTGTGAGACTCCTTCTGTGGGGCACCCGGACAGAGGAGTCAACAGGCAAGAGCCGCTTTCCCCCCAATCCTGCGGTTGCCATCGCTGAATCGAATGGCCTCATCGTTTCCTCGAAGCGGGGGCTTCACAACACGTAGTGGTACCTGTCTATTGCGGCGTGGACTACTTGCCTCGACGCAGAATTACTGGAATTCAGGACACCGGGTGGTCGCGAAAGGACGTACCCGCAATCCCGGCCCGGGCGCGGCGGGAAAAAGCTTGCCGGGACCAGAAAGTGGCCCCGGACCCCGGCCACCAAGTGTTCCGGCGCACTGAAGTGAGTACATCTTCAGGTGCGCCACGTAGCAGCGCGGCTGAAACTCGAGTACCTTCCTCGCGGGACCCCGCGGACGGCCACCCTGTTGAATTGGGGTTGCCAGCCAGTTGAGCCGGCAAGTCGGACAGTGGTAGATGCCGGGGGGCACCGCATGTTGAAGCACTTCACGTTTGATCCAATGTGGCCGGGAAAGTCGGCGCCTGGACCTGCACTGATCGCGGGCAGGCCATGAACTCCGGGCTCAGTGCCCTGGCCCTTATCGCCGGATCCCTGCCCGGCTCAATCCTTTTGTCCCTGGGCCAGACCGTCGTCGTCGTGTGTGTCTGCTTCGACATGGTCCGTGCGCTCTCGGTGCCGCGGTCCCACCGCCGGTACGTGGCAAACACGGTCTTCACGACGCTGGCCTGGCCCTCGATCCTGATCAGCGCGGTCACTGTGCTCATCGATGCCGCCAGCGGGACATGGCAGGACGTCGCGGGCGGAGTCTTTGTGATGGTCATGGTGATCTTCCGGTGGCGCAACGGCGGCGATGAGGACAGCTGGTGGAAGGGCAAGGGCAAGAAACTGGCCGACTGGTTCCGCAACCAGACCGCTTCCCGGTCCGTGACTGCACCCGCCGCGGCCTAACCTAGCGTTGCTATGGCAGCCCGACGTTCCCTAGTGGCGGATCGTCAGTAGCTGGCGGGGGTGCTGGCGGCCTCAGCCACCGGGTCCGGTGGGATGAATTCGGCAGCGAGTGCTTCGGAGCCGCGGGCCAGCAGGGCGACGTCGGCTCCGACCAGGATGAAGTTGGCGCCGTTGGCCAGGTAGTGGCGGGCGGTGTCGGGGTTGAAGGCATTGACGCCGGCGGGTTTCCCGGCCGCTGTAGCGGCGGTGAGGCAGTGTTCGACGGCGGCCCGCACCTCTTCGTGTTCCTGCTGTCCCAGCAGACCCATGGACGCGGCAAGGTCGGAGGGCCCCAGGAAGATGGCGTCCACGCCGTCCACCGCCAGGATGTCCTCGACCGCGTCGACAGCGGCGGCGGATTCGATCTGGACGGTGACGCTGATGGTTTCACCGGCCCGGGCGAGGTAGTCCGGGACGCGGTTCCAGCGGGCGGCGCGGGCCAGGGCGGAGCCGACACCGCGCACCCCGTGCGGCGGGTAGCGGGTGGCGGCCACCGCGGCTTCTGCTTCGGCGGCTGAGTGGACCATTGGGATCAGCAGGTTCTGGACGCCCAGGTCCAGGTACTGCTTGATCACCACGGTGTCGTTGACCGGGGGCCGGACCAGGGTGTGGATGGGGTAGCCGTGGATGGCCTGGAGCTGGGCGAGGATGGATTCGAGCCCGTTGGGGCTGTGTTCGGCATCCACTAACAGCCAGTCCAGGCCGGACCCGGCGCAGAGTTCGGCCACCAGCGGGCTGCCCGAGCACACCCACATCCCGGCCAGCGGGCGGCCGGCAGCGCCGGTTTGGTTGCGCAGGGCGTCCCGGAAGGTGTTTTGAGGTTCTATTCGAAGCGGCATGTCACAACTCCCAGTGGTCCGTAGTCTGCGTGGACGGTGTCGCCCTTGGACACCCACATCGGCCGGGTAAAGGAACCGGCCAGGATGATGTCGCCGGCTTTCATGCTGTCCCCGTGGGCGGCGATCTTGTTGGCCAGCCAGTGCACCCCGTTGGCCGGGTGGTCCAGGACCCCGGCGGCAACACCGGTCTCCTCCACCGTCTGATTCTTGTAGAGGATGGCGGAGACCCAGCGGAGGTCCACGGCGTCGGGCTTCACCGGGTTGCCGCCGATCACCATGGCCCCCATCGCGGCGTTGTCCGAGATGGTGTCCACGATGGTCCGGCCCTCCATCTCGATCCGGGAATCCAGGATCTCCAGGGCCGGAACCACGTAGTCCGTGGCCCGCAGGACATCGAAAATGGTGCAGCCGGGGCCTTTGAGCGCGTCTTTGAGGACAAACGCCAGCTCCACCTCCACCCGCGGGTGGGTGTACTTGTCCCACTCCACCGAGCAGCCGGTCTCGAGCACCATGTCATCGAAGATGGCGCCGTAGTCCGGTTCGGTGATGCCGGTGGCAGCCTGCATGGCCTTCGACGTCAGACCGATCTTCCGCCCCACCAGGGTCCGGCCGGCTTCCTCGCTGCGGCGCCGCCACAACTGCTGGACCGCGTAGGAGTCCTCCACCGTCATATCCGGGTAGCGGGCAGTCAGGCGGGGAACAGGCTTCCGGTTGCGGCCGGCTTCGAGCAGTTCGTCCGCGATGGCCTCAATCGTTGTGGCATCCAGCATGGCTACAGCTGCGCCCCGAGCTTGAACCCGGTTTTCTCGCCGGCATGGCCGTCCTCTTCCTTGCGGGTGTAGGAGAAGCCGTCGGCACCCACGGTCACTGCCATTTCGCTCTTTTCCTCGCGGATGATGACCGGCTGCGGATTGCCGTCCAGGTCCAGGACCAGGGAGGCCTCGGTATACCAGGACGGGACGACGGGGTTGCCCCACCAGTCGCGGCGCTGGTTGTCGTGCACGTCCCAGGTGATGACGGGGTTGTCCGGGTCGCCGGTGTAGTAGTCCTGGGTGTAGATCTCGATGCGGTGGCCGTCCGGGTCCAGGATGTACAGGTAGAAGGCGTTGGAGACGCCGTGCCGGCCCGGGCCGCGCTCGATCCGGTCGGAGATGCGCAGCGCGCCCATTTTGTCGCAGATCTGGATGATGTTGTGCTTCTCATGGGTGGCGAACGCGACGTGGTGCATGCGCGGGCCGTTGCCCCCGGTCAGTGCGGTGTCGTGCACGGTCTGCTTGCGGTGCATCCAGACGGCGTAGGTGACGCCGTCGGAATCCTGGATGTCCTCCGAGACCCGGAAGCCGAGGTCCTCAAGGTACTTCCGGCCGCGCGGGACGTCCGGGGTGACCTGGTTGAAGTGATCCAGCCGGACGAGTTCGCCGGCGGAGTAGAGGTCGTAGCGCTGGGTGAGGCGTTCGACGTGCTCCACGTCGTAGAAAAACTCGTAGGGGAAGCCCAGCGGGTCCTCGACGCGGACGGAGTCGCCAATGCCCTTGGTGAAGCCTTCCTTGCGGCGTTCGGTGCGGCAGCCGAGTTCCTTATAGTAGGCCTCGGCGGCATCGACCTCGGCGGGGGACTTCACCCGGTAGGCGAACGCGGCGACGGCGGCGATGGGTCCCTTGCGCAGCACAAGGTTGTGGTGGATGAACTCCTCCAAGGAGCGCAGGTAGATGTTGTTCTCGTCTTCCTCGGTGACGTGCAGGCCAAGGAGGTCAACGTAGAACTCGCGGGACTTGGCCAGGTCCGTGACCACGATCTCCATGTAGGCGCAGCGGACGATGTCCGGTGCCGGGACGGAGGGGGTCGGGATGAAGTTGGTCATGGTCATCTCTCTTCTTTGAAAGGGGGGGCAGGACGCGGGTTAGGCGCCGAATTTGGGAGTGTGGACGGTGCCGAGGGTGATGTGGACGGCCTGCTGGTCGGTGTAGAAGTCGATGGAGCGGTAGCCGCCCTCGTGCCCCAGGCCGGAGGCCTTGACGCCGCCGAAGGGGGTGCGGAGGTCGCGGACGTTGTGGCTGTTGAGCCAGACCATGCCGGCCTCGACGTTCTGGGAGAAGTTGTGCGCCCGGGTCAGGTTCTGGGTCCAGATATACGCCGCGAGCCCGTACTTGGTGTTGTTCGCCAGGGCGAGTGCTTCGTCGTCGGTATCGAACGGGGTGATCGCCACGACCGGGCCGAAGATTTCCTCCTGGAAGATCCGGGCGTCCGGTGCGACGTCGGCGAATACGGTGGGCGCGATGTAGTTGCCCTCCGGCAGGTGGGCCGGGCGGCCGCCGCCGGCCAGCAGCCGGCCTTCGGTTTTGCCGATTTCCACGTAGGAGGCCACCTTGGCATAGTGCTCCGGGTGGACCAGGGCCCCGACCTCGGTCTTGGGGTCGTGGGGGTCGCCGACCACGATGTTCTTGGCCCGGGCGGCGTACTTGTCGCAGAATTCCTCATACACGGCACGCTCCACCAGGATCCTGGAGCCGGCCGTGCAGCGCTCGCCGTTGAGCGAGAAGACGCCGAACAAGGCGGAATCGATCGCGGCGTCGAGGTCGGCGTCGGCGAACACCACGCACGGCGACTTGCCGCCGAGCTCCATGGACAGGCCCTTGAGGTTTTCCGCGGCGTTGCGGAAGATCGTCTGGCCGGTGGTGGTTTCGCCGGTGAAGGAGATCAGCGGCACGTCCGGGTGCTTCACCAGCGCGTCGCCGGCTTCCTCGCCGAGGCCGTTGACGAGGTTGAAGACGCCGTCGGGCAGGCCGGCGTCTTTGAAGATGGTGGCCCAGAGCGAGGCGGACAGCGGGGTGAATTCGGCCGGCTTGAGGACAACGGTGTTGCCGGTTGCCAGCGCCGGGGCGAGCTTCCAGGACTCGAGCATGAACGGCGTGTTCCACGGCGTGATGAGGCCCGCGACGCCGATCGGCTTGCGGTTGACGTAGTTGATCTGGGCGCCAGGGACTTTCATGGCGTCGTCGAACTGGGCCACGATCAGGTCCGCGAAGAACCGGAAGTTCTCCGCCGCGCGCAGCGCCTGGCCCTTGGCCTGGGTGATCGGCAGGCCGGTGTCGAAGGTTTCGAGCTCGGCGAGCCGTGCCTCCTGGGCTTCGACGGCGTCGGCGATCCTGTTCAGGACCCGGGAGCGTTCCCGCGGCTTCATCCGCGGCCACGGCCCGGTGGTGAAGGCCTTCCGGGCGGCCGCGACAGCGAGGTCGATGTCCTCTTTCTGCCCGGCGGCGGCGGTGGCGTAGTTGGTGTTGGACACCGGATCCAGGACGTCGAAGGTCTTGCCGCTCAGGGAGTCGACGAATTCGCCATTGATGTAGTGCTGGATGTGGGTGGGAAGGTCCTGCGGAACGTAGTGGGTTGTAGCTTCTTCGGCAGTGAACGTCATTGTCTTTCCTTACTGCTGGGGCGTGTGCTGGTCGGTTGCAGCGGCCTGGGCGAGGTAGGCGTCCAGGGTGGCGGAGCGGTGGAGGCGGGCGGCCTTTTCGATCTCGTCGGAAGTGGCGCCCGACTCGATGAGCTTCAGGAGTGCCTCGTGTTCGTCGACCGATTCGTGGGCGCGGCGGGGGACGAAGCGGAACGTGGAGGACCGCAGCGAGGCGAGCCGGTTCCAGCCACGGTGGACGAGGTCCAGGATGTGGGGGTTGGGGCAGTGCTCGAACAGCATGCTGTGGAAGTCCTGGTTCAGCCGGGTGAACCGGACGGGGTCGAAGTGCTGCAGGCATGCGCGCATCTCGGCGTTGACGGCGCGGGCACGGGCTATGTCCGCCGGCCCGATCAGGGGAGCAGAAAGGGCCGTGGCGGCACCTTCCACGATGCTGAGGGTTTGCATCGTGTAGAGGTACTCGGTGGGGTCGATCCCGGCGACGGTGGCGCCGACGTTCCGCTCGAATGTCACCAGCCCTTCGGCCTCGAGCCGGCGGATGGCTTCGCGGACCGGCACCACACTGACGCCCAGATCCTCGGCGATCTTCGCCAGCACCAGCCGGTAGCCGGGGGAGTAGGCCCCGTCCACGATCCGGGCCTTGACGGCCGCGTAGGCCTGCTCGGACTTGCTGACTGTGTGCGCGGCGGGGTGAGTACCTGTGTTTGTGCCTGTGGCAGTCGCCGTGTCAGTCATTGGCTTTGCCTGCTTCCCATTCCTCGTACTTGGTCCGCCATGCGGTGTTCAGCGGGTAGAGGCCGTCCACGCTGTGACCCTGTGCCACCATCTCGGCGATGAAGACTTCCTCGCGTTCCTGGGCGATGGAATCGTCCGCGAGTTCTTCGGCCAGGGCCGGCGGGATCACCAGGATGCCGTCCGCGTCCGCCACGATGATGTCCCCGGGCTGCACGGTGGCGCCGCCGCAGGCGATCGTGATGTCCGTGTCCCACGGGATGTGCCGGCGCCCGAGGACTGCGGGGTGCGGGTTGGCGTAATAGGTGGGCATGTCCATCGCAGCCACGGCGGAGAAGTCACGGACGCCGCCGTCGGTGATGACGGCGGCGGCGCCTCGGACCTGGGCGCGGAGGGCCAGGATGTCGCCGATGGTGCCGGTGCCCTTTTCGCCGCGGGCCTCCATGACGAGGATTTCGCCCTCGTTGACCGAGTCGATGGCCTTCTTCTGGGCGTTGAAGCCGCCGCCGTGGGTCTTGAAGAGGTCCTCGCGGTTGGGCACGTAGCGCAGGGTCCGGGCCAGGCCCACGATCCGCCTGTCCGGGCGGGTCGAGGTCAGGCCGTCGATGCTGACGTTGTTCAGGCCGCGCTTGCGCAGCTGGGAGGACAGGGTGGCCGTGCAGACGCTTTCGAGCTTCGCCTTCAGCTCCGGCGACAGGACATGTCCGACGGCGGCGAGTCCGGCCGCTTCACGCGAGCCGTAGGCTTCCTCCCGCTGGAGGTCATCGGTCCTGGGCTGCGCGCCGAAGTCCGCGAACGGCGTCGTGCCCTCCTCGACCCGGGTGACCAGGCGGCCCGTGGAGAAGCCGGCAGCGGCGGCGCCCGCCGTCGTGCTTTCGGTGCTGACTTCAACTTCGACGACGTCGCCCGGCTTGGCCACGGAGGCCCCGGCGGGGGTGCCGGTGAGGATGATGTCGCCTTCCTCGAGGGTGAGCAGCTGGGAGAGATCAGCGACCAGGCGGGCAAACGGGAAGAGCAGGTCACCGGTGGTGTCGTCCTGGACCAGGTCGCCGTTGTGCCAGGTGCGGATCCGTAGTTGTGCCGGGTCGACGGCGTCCGCGGCGATCAGTCCCGGGCCCACCGGCGTGAAACCGTCGCCGCCCTTGGACCGGAGGTTGGAGCCCTTGTCGGCGTAGCGGAGGTCGTAGACGCCAAGGTCGTTACTGGCCGTGATCCACCCGACGTGGTTCCAGGCGTCCTCGATGGCCACGCGCCGGGCCGGCTTGCCGATGATGAGGGCGATCTCGCCTTCGTACCCGAGGAGTTCGCAGCCGGCGGGACGTTCCACCGTTGAGCCGCTGAGCGCCAGGGAGGAGGATGGCTTCAGGAAATACGACGGCTGCCCGGGTGTCCGGCCGCGCTGCGCTGCCCGGCTGGGGTAGTTGATGTGGACCGCAATGACCTTGCGCGCTGCGGCCAGGAGGTGGTCGGTGACCTGTTCCAAGAATTACTCCTCATCGAGTACGAAATCGTATACGAAAACTATTGCCCAGGAATCGTGGGACGTCAACCCCTTGCCTGGGGGAGTTTTCCGGGTACTTGTAACCCGCGTCATATCTGCCGTACAGTTTTGCCTGGAGATATGAGTTCTATTATCGAACGTCAAGTTCTAATATCGAACACCCCGACGGCGACAGTCCGCCACACCACGAAGTGCCACACAGCGAAGTGAGGAAAGCCCGTGCAGTTCCACCACCACGGTTACGTATCCGGTGACCCGCGAGTCCAGCCAGCTGCCGGCGTCGGCATCGATCGGCCCACAGAACTTCCTGACGAGGTCGACGTGCTCATTGTGGGCACCGGACCGGCGGGCGTTGTCACCGCCGCGCAGCTGTCCCAGTTCCCGGGCCTCACCACCCGGATCGTGGAGCGCCGCGACGGGCGGCTCCCCATTGGCCAGGCCGACGGCATCCAGGCCCGGAGTGTCGAGACCTTCCAGGCCTTCGGATTCGCCGAGCGGATCATCGCCGAGGCCTACCGCATCACCGAGATGGCCTTCTGGAAGCCGGACCCCGCGGACCCGTCCCGGATCGTCCGGGCCGCCCGCGCCGTGGACGACACGACAGGCATCAGCGAGTTCCCGCACCTCATCGTCAACCAGGCCCGCGTCCTGGACTACTTCGGCGAGTTCATGGCGAACGCGCCCACCCGCATGGCGCCTGACTACGGCCTGGAGTTCCGGAGCCTCGAGGTCTCCGACGCAGGCGAGTATCCCGTCACCGTCACCCTCGTCCACACTGCCGGCCCCGATGAGGGCCGGGAGCGCATTGTCCGGGCGAAGTACGTCGTCGGCGCGGATGGCGCCAGGAGCAAGGTCCGGGACTCGATCGGCTGCACCCTCGCGGGCGACCAGGCCAACCACGCCTGGGGCGTCATGGATATCCTCGCCGTCACGGACTTCCCGGACATCCGCACGAAGTGCGCGATCCAGTCCGGCACCGGCGGCAGCATCCTGCTGATCCCGCGCGAAGGCGGCTACCTGTTCCGCATGTATGTCGATCTTGGCGAGGTCGACGGGAACGACAAAGGCGCCGTGCGCAGCACCACCATCGAGCAGATCATTGCCCAGGCGAATGAGATCCTCCACCCCTATACCCTCGACGTCCGCAATGTTGCCTGGCACAGCGTGTATGAGGTCGCCCACCGCCTCACTGACCGGTTCGACGACGTCCTGCCGGACCAGCTGGGCACGCGCACGCCGCGCGTGTTCATCACCGGCGACGCATGCCACACGCACAGCGCCAAGGCCGGCCAGGGCATGAACGTTTCCATGCAGGACGGCTTCAACCTGGGCTGGAAGCTCGGGCACGTGCTCGAGGGCCGCAGCCCGGAAAGCCTGCTGTCCACGTATTCGGCCGAGCGCCAGGTCATCGCGAAGAACCTCATTGACTTCGACAAGGAGTGGTCGACGCTCATGGCGAAGAAGCCCGAGGAATTCGAAAGCCCCTCGGAGCTCGAGGACTTCTACGTGAGCACCGCCGAGTTCCCGGCCGGATTCATGACCCAGTACGCCCCGTCCATGCTCGTCGGCGAGGCCGACCACCAGGACCTGGCTGCCGGCTTCCCCATCGGCAAGCGCTTCAAGTCCGCGTCCGTTGTGAGGGTCTGCGACACCAACCCGATGCACCTGGGCCACCACGCCACGGCGGACGGGCGGTGGCGCATCTACGTCTTTGCCGACGCAGCAGCGGCCGGTGCCCCGTCACCCACCACGGACTTCGCCGACTGGATCGCGACCGCGCCGGACTCCCCGCTCGCCGCCACCCCCAGGGGGGCCGACCTCGACGCGTGGTTCGACGTGAAGGTGATCTACCAGCAGGACCACACGGGTGTCGACATCGGCGCGGTCCCCCCAGTGTTCAAGCCGCTGGTGGGCCCGTTCCAGCTCACGGACTACGAGAAGGTCTACGCCACCGATCCGACGGCGGACATCTTCGAGCTGCGCGGCCTGGACCGCGGCGGCGTCGTTGTGGTGGTCCGCCCGGACCAGTATGTGGCCAACGTCCTGCCCCTCACGGCGACGGCGGAGCTCGGCGCGTTCTTCGCGCCCCTCCTGCAGGCAGGCAACCGCACCCCCGAGCTCCAGGACCACGCGGGCTAAGCACCGGTCCGGGTACCCCTGCGCGCTGCGGGAAACGTCCCGTGACACGGCAAAGGCTGAGCGCTACGGGTATACCCGCAGCGCTCAGCCTTTTGCGCGTCGCCAGCCCGGATCCGTAGCGGATTCCTAGGCGGGTCCCGCCTGCGCGGCGAGGACCTCAGCTTGCGGCTGCTTGTCCGGTCCGGTACTCGGCTGCGGCATAGACGCCCAAAATGCGCACTTCGGTGGTGAAGAAGTCCAGCTCCTCAAGGGCCAGGCGGACGGGCAGGTCCTCGGGGTGACCTTCGACGTCGGCCATGAACATGGTGGCAGCAAACTCGTCGCCCACCATGTAGCTTTCCAGCCTTGTCATGTTCACGCCGTTCGTGGCAAACCCGCCAAGCGCCTTGAATAGGGCAGAAGGAACGTTCCGGACCCGGAACAGCAAACTGGTCACAGCCGCTTCCGGCAGCGCCTCCCGGGACGGCAATTCCTTTTCCGGCGCCAGGACCACGAACCGGGTGGTGTTGGACGGGTCATCTTCCACCCGCGAAGCCAGCACCTGCAAGCCGTAGATCCGGGCAGCGAGCGGGGGAGCGAGGGACAGCTTGGTCGGATCATTCCACTCCCGCACTTCACGGGCAGAACCGGCGGTATCGCCGGCAATAACAGGCTTCAGGCCGGCACTGCGGATCAGCTTGCGGCACTGGCCCAGGGCATGGATGTGGCTGTGGACCTCAGTGGCCCCCTCGATGGTGCTGCCCGGGATGCCCAACAGGTCAAAATGAATCGGAAGAAAGTACTCGCCCACTATCTGCAGACCGGATAGCGGCAGCAGGACGTGGATGTCAGCCACCCGGCCGGCGATCGAGTTCTCAATAGGAATCATGGCCAGGGCAGCCTCCCCGCCGGATACCAGCTCTAAGGCATCCTCGAAGCTGGCGCACGGGACGCTTTCCAGCTCGGGAAACATCTGCGCGCACGCAATATTGGAATTGGCGCCGGGCTCACCCTGGTACGCAATCTTCTTGACCATGGTCGGTATGCTGTCATGCCGGGAGCCCTAGTGCCCAAACGGTTCGCGTTCAGCGTCACAAGCCGGGGGTTCCGCGACATCGAGCCCCAGTCATCTGGGATACCCGGAGGCCGGGGCAAACTCCCCCGGCCTCCGCCGTCGCAGGTTACCCCCGGCCGGTCAGCCGTTGATGACCTGGGGTACGCCGAGGGCCTTGAGTCCTTCGACGCCGAATTCCAGGCCGTAGCCGGATTGCTTGGCGCCGCCGAAGGGGATGCGCGGGTCAACGGCGCCGTGCTTGTTGATCCAGACGGTGCCTGCCTCGAGCCGGGCCGCGACCGTGCGGGCTTCCGCCGGATCGGCGGACCAGACGGAGGCGCCGAGTCCGACGTCGAGTCCGTTGGCCATAGTGACGGCCTCGTCCACCGTGCGGTAGCGGATGATGGGCAGGGCGGGGCCGAACTGTTCCTCGGCCACCAGCGGATTGTTGTTGTCGATGTCGGCCACCAGGGTGGCGGGGTAGAAGTAGCCGGGCTGGTCCGTGGCCGGGTCGCCGCCGAGCAGGATCTTGGCCCCGGAATCGCGGGCGTCCTCTACCAGCCGGGCCACGATGTCGAACTGCTGCTTGTTCTGCAGCGGGCCCAGCACATTCCCCTCGTCGAGGCCGTTGCCCATGGGCATCGCGGCGGCGACCGCGGTGAGTTCCTCGCAGACGGCATCGTAGATGTCGCCGTGGACGTAGAGGCGCTTCAGGGCCGCGCAGGTCTGGCCGGTGTTGATGAAGGCGCCCCAGAAGAGGCCCTCCGCGATAGCCTTGGGGTCGGCGTCGGGCAGGACGATGCCTGCGTCGTTGCCGCCGAGTTCCAGGGTGAGGCGTTTGACCGTGTCCGCGGAGGACCTGATGATGGCTTTGCCCGTGGCCGTGGAGCCGGTGAACATCACCTTGCCGATCGTGGGGTGCTCGGCCAGCCTTGCGCCGACGTCGCGGCCGCCGGAGACGACGGTGAGGAGGCCTTCGGGCAGTTCCTCGTTGAGGACTTTCGCCAGGGCCAGGACGGACAGCGGGGTGTATTCGGACGGTTTGACCACCACGGCGTTGCCCATCCGGAGGGCCGGTGCGATCTGCCAGATGGTGATCATCATGGGCCAGTTCCAGGGCCCGATCGCCCCGACGACGCCGATGGGCCGGTAGTGCAGTTCGGCGCGGGTTTCGCCGTCGTCCACCACGGTCTCCGGCTCCAGGACGGTGGCGGCAGCCGTGCGGAGCCAGGCGGCGCAGGCGCCGACCTCGAACCGTGCATTGGGGCCGTTGAGGGGTTTGCCCTGCTCGCGGGAGAGCAGGCGGGCGAGTTCCTCGGCAGAGCGTTCGACGGCGTCGGCGGCCCTCAACAGTGCGGCGCTCCGCGCGTCATGGCCCAATGCCGCCCACGCGGGTTGGGCGGCGGCTGCAGCGGCAATGGCCCGCTCCAGGTCCTCCAGCGTGTGCACCGGCGCTTTGCCGACGACAGTGCCGGTGGCGGGGTCAAGGATGGTCCGGGTGTCGCCGGTGTCAGGGGTGATCGAGGCCAGAAGGGCGTCGTAAGTTTCCATGGGGTGTACTCCACATCGAGTAGTTGGCCGTACTGTCATGTCCGAGTGTCCTCCGGTGTGCGGCGCGCAGTCTTGTCTTTGCGCGAACTGCAGTTGACCCAGTGCGAAGGATCGCGGCGGCCTTGGATGCCGTTGCGCTGAGGAACAACAAACGATCGCTGATCGACAAAAGGGTGACAGGCGTCACCTGCAATGCTGGATTGCACGGTGCAAGACACCTCTCCCTTTCTCACACCGCCAATCCCCAGACTCATGACCGTTAAGAAGGATCCGATGAGTATTTCAAAATCCGAGCCCCGGACCGCGGAAGACAATCCCCGCGCCGAGCACTCCACCGCCCTGCGCGCCGGCAGCGTCGGCGTCATGGGCATTCTCTTCTTTGTTTTGTCCGCCCAGGCGCCATTGACCGGAATCGTCGGGGCGTCGCCGCTGGCCGCGGCCCTCGGCAACGGCCCCGGAGCGCCCGGTGCGTACCTGGTGGTGGGTATCGTCATCGTCATCTTTGCGGTCGGGTTCGTGGCGATGAGCCGCAAGATCCAGGCCAACGGCGCGTTCTACGCCTATGTGACCGCCGCCTTTGGGCGCAAGACCGGAGCGGGAGCCGCGTGGCTCGCGCTCCTGGCCTACAGCACAGTCCAGGCCGCAATGTACGGGCTGTACGGCGCGGCGTTCTCGGGGCTCCTCGGGTCCGCCGGCGTCGTGGTTCCCTGGTGGCTGCTGGCCGTGGTCACGATGGCCGGCGTGCAGATGCTCGGATCCCTCAACATCGAACTTGGTGCGCGCGTCCTGGCGGTACTTGTTGGACTCGAAGTCGCCATCCTGCTCATGTTCGGCATCACTGTGCTGCTGCGGGGCGGCGGCCCGGAGGGAATTTCGCTCGCGGCGTCCTTCTCTCCCGCGGCGATCGCCACCGGAGCCCCGGGCGTCGCCATCATGTTCGCCGTCGCCTCCATGTTCGGCTTCGAATCCACGGCCATCTACTCGGCCGAGGCCAAGGATGCCCACCGCACAGTGGCCCGTGCCACCTACCTGTCGGTGGGGGTCATCTCGGTGTTCTTCGCCTTCATCTCGTGGATGCTGGTCAGCTACTACGGCCCATCGCGCGTCATGGACGCCGCGGGGGCGGCGCTCGAATCAGGCGACTCCACCTCCTTCGTGCTGACACCGATGGTGGAACTCTTCGGGCCGTGGGCCGGGATCGCCACCGGCGTCCTGCTCGTGACCTCGCTGCTGGCCGGCATCATCGCCTTCCACAACGGCATCAACCGCTACCTCCATTCGCTGGCACTGCGCGGGTCCATGCCCGGCGTCGTCGCCCATACCAACCGGCACCGTGCCCCCGCCGTCGCCGCACGGATCCAGACCGTAATCGCGTTCCTGCTCATGGCGCCGTTCGCCCTGCTGTCCCTGGACCCGGTCCTGACCCTCTTTTCCTGGTTCAGCGGGCTGGCCGTGGCCGCGCTCCTGGTCCTGTACATCCTGTGCTCCCTGGCCGTCGTCGCGTATTTCCGGCGCGAAAGAGTGGCCGGCCAGGTCTGGCAGACCAAAGTGGCGCCGATACTCGCCACCCTGCTTCTTGGCTGGGTTCTGTCCCTCGTGGTCAGCAACTTCACGGCGCTGATTGGCGGCAGCACCGAAACGGCCATGGGCCTGCTGACCGCTGTCCCCGTAGTGTTTGCGGCCGGCGTCTTGGTGGAAGTCGGCGTCGAGCGCAAGGCCGCCCGGGCCGGGGTCCCCGCGTAGCGGCCGGCATTAAATGCTGGGGGCGGTGCCGGACGGATCCGGCACCGCCCCTTCTGCAGCCCGCTGGCGGTGCCGGCGGCCGGTGCGGCTGAGCAGCGGCGCCTGCCTGCGGGAGCGGACCGTCGTTTAGGCGCCGCGCCGCCAGTCGCTGGGGGATTCGCCGAAGGCGTCACGGAAAGACCGGCTGAAGTGGGCCGCATCCAGGAAACCCCAGCGCGCGGCCACGGCCCCCACCGGCATGCCGGCCAGGAGCGGATCCCGCAGCTCGCGGCGTGCCCCTTCCAGCCGCTGGGTCCGGATCCAGCTCGCCACGGTGGTCCCGGATTCATGGAAGACGTTGTGCAGGTGCCGTGTGGAAATGAAATGGGCCGCCGCGATGGACGCGGGCGACAGCAGCGGATCGGCCAGCCGGGCGTCGATGTACTCGCGGACGGATGCCGCCAGGAGGGCCTGCGGCCGCATCCGGTCCGCGGACATGTCCAGTTCCGAATGCAGCATCGTGGAAACGAGATCGAGGGCATTCGCGGCAAGGCGGGACCCGCTGGGGCCGCTCAGGGCATCCAGGTTCTCGGCAAGGTGGGCGATGAACGGCCCGACGATTGCGGCGAGGCCTGAGCCGGCGGCCATCCGCACGGCCGAAAGCTCCGCGATGCAGTCCGGCGGCAGGGACAGCGCGTCCCAGGGAAACATCACCACCATGAGCCGGGCGTCGCCCTCGAAGGCAAGCGTGTAGGGGCGGCTGGTGTCATAGATAGAGAGGTCGCCCGGCTGCAGGACGGCCTCGCGGTTGTCCTGGATGAGGAGCCCGGTGCCCTGCATTTGGAGATTGAGCTTGAAATAGCGCTGGTCGGACTGCGCAATGAGCGCCGGCGTGCGGTGGACCTCATGGCTCGTGGAGGACACCTCGACGACCGCCACGCGGTCCAGCCTGCGGGCCCGCAGGCGGCCGCGGAAGTTTTCCGCATTCTTGCTCGACGCGGCCAGGGGAACGAAGGACTCCGCGACGAGGTGCCGCCAGTGGTCGAACGAGGTTGCCGGGCTGGTGCGCAGGGCCTGGCCGGCGGGACTGAAGGAGGGGCGGGCTGCAACTGCGGTCATCGAGGATCCTGACGCCGTCGTATTTCAGGGAGTGTGTCATGGGACACAGTCCTTTCAGGGTAGCGCCGCGGCCCGCCGGTGTCATCTTTTTTCGACAGCTGGCGAAAAAAGATTGCACGCAGGGTCAGCGGGCCAGCAGGGTCAGGAACCCTTCCAGCTGTTCATTCAGCCCGAGCTCCAGCTGGCCTTCCGGGGCGAGCGCCGCCGCGATCTGCGCGCCGAGGAGGAGGTTGAGCAGCTGTCCGGCCAGTGCGGCGTCGTCGACGGCGGTGGCAACTGCGCCGGCCTGCCGCGCCTCGGCAAGGTACTGCCGCATCGCCGCAAGCCACTGTTGCATTGATTCCCGGTGGATCCGGGCCTTGCCGGGATCGTTGATGGCCTTCTGCCAGAACGGAATGACAATCCGGGCCTCGTTGATCCGCTCCTCATCCAGGGGCAGCACCTCGACGCAAAACGCCTTCAGGGCCGCGAGTCCAGCCAGTCCGGCGGTCACCGTCGCGATGCGCTCGTTGGTGCGGTTGAAAACGTGCCCGAATGCGAAGGTCAGCAGGTCATCCTTCGTGGGAAAGTACGGCTTGAGGGCCCCGTTCGCAAAGCCGGCCTCAAGGGCAATTTCCCGCATCGTGGCACTTTCAATGCCGAGCCGGGCGATGATCCGCCACGTGGCGTCGACGAGTTCAAGCCGCCGCTGGTCGTGGTCGACAATCTTTGGCACCGGACAGCTCCCCAGGAATATTTTGCGTCGGACTCTTGTGGCACAGCTTACGTTTCCGTATTCTCTACAACTATAGAAAATAAAGTTCTGACCCGCCAGGGTCCCCGAACGAAGGCCGCCATGATGACCGTACAAACTGACACACGCACCCCGTTTAGTCCGTACAGCCTGGCCGCGGGCGCTGAAATCACGGCAGTTCAAGGCATCCTGCGCTCCGCGGGGCTGCTGGGCGACACCAAACGCATCGCGTACCTGGGCCTGCTGGATCCCGCCAGGAATGCGCCGGAGGGAAGCGAGGACCGCAGGTTCCGGGTCTTCGTCCATGACGTGTCCGGAGGGCGCCCGGCCGACGTGACCGTCTCGGTGTCCAGCAGCGCGGTGATATCCGTCGTCGAGCTGGACACCGCGGTGGCCGGTGAACTCCCCGTCCTGGAGGAAGAGTTCGAGCTCGTCGAGGAGCTTCTGGCCACGGACGAGTGCTGGCTTGAGGCGCTGGCCAACCGCGGCCTGGACGTCAGCAAGGTCCGCGTTGCCCCGCTGTCTGCCGGCGTCTTCGAGTACCCGGAGGAAAAGGGCCGCCGCATCCTTCGCGGGCTGGCTTTCGTGCAGGATTTCCCCGAGGACAGCGCCTGGGCCCACCCCGTGGACGGTCTCGTGGCGTACGTCGATGTGGTCAGCAAGGAAGTCACGCAGGTGCTGGACCTGGGCGCCATGCCGATTCCCGCAGAGCACGGCAACTACACGGACCCTGAGCTCACCGGTCCGCTCCGCACCACGCAGAAACCCATCAACATCACCCAGCCGGAAGGGCCCAGCTTCACCGTCACCGGCGGCAACCACATCGAGTGGGAAAAGTGGAGCCTCGACGTCGGCTTCGATGTCCGCGAAGGGGTAGTACTGCACAACATTGCGTTCCAGGACGGCGACCGGAAACGGAGCATCATCAACCGGGCGTCCATCGCCGAAATGGTGGTCCCGTACGGAGATCCCTCGCCGATCCGGTCCTGGCAGAACTACTTCGACACCGGCGAGTACCTCGTGGGCCAGTACGCCAACTCCCTGGAGCTGGGCTGCGACTGCCTCGGCGAGATCACCTACCTCAGCCCCGTCATCAGCGACGCCTTCGGCAACCCCCGCGAGATCCGCAACGGCATCTGTATGCATGAGGAGGACTGGGGGATCCTGGCCAAGCACAGCGACCTCTGGACGGGCATCAACTACACCCGCCGCAACCGCCGCCTGGTGATCTCCTTCTTCACCACCATCGGCAACTACGACTACGGCTTCTACTGGTACCTCTACCTCGACGGAACCATCGAGTTCGAGGCCAAGGCCACCGGCGTCGTCTTCACCTCCGCCTACCCGGAGGGCGGATCGGCCAACATCTCCCAGCTCGCCCCGGGTCTGGGCGCACCGTTCCACCAGCACCTGTTCAGCGCACGCCTGGACATGGCAATCGACGGTCTCACCAACCGGGTCGAGGAAGAAGACGTGGTCCGGCAGGCGATGGGCGAAGGCAACGAACGCGGCAACGCCTTTTCCCGGAAGCGCACGCTCATTGCCCGCGAATCCGAGGGCGCGCGCGAGGCCGACGCCCGCAACGGCCGGACCTGGGTCATCTCCAACCCGCAGTCACGGAACCGCCTCGGCGAACCCGTGGCGTACAAGCTCCACGCCGAAGGCCAGCCCACCCTGCTGGCGGACCCGGAGTCCTCGATTGCCCGGCGCGCCGCGTTCGCCACGAAGGACCTGTGGGTCACCCGGCACGCCGACGCGGAGCGCTACCCCACCGGCGACTTCGTGAACCAGCATTCCGGGGGAGCGGGGCTGCCGGCCTATGTTGCCCAGGACCGGGACCTGGACGGCCAGGACATCGTGCTCTGGCACACCTTTGGCCTCACGCACTTCCCGCGTCCCGAGGACTGGCCCATCATGCCCGTGGACACAGCCGGCTTCAAGCTGCGCCCGGAAGGCTTCTTTGACCGCAGCCCCGTGCTGGATGTGCCGGCGAATGCACAGCCGGCCGGTGGCCACTGCCACAGCTGAGCCATGACCGTCGCAGGGGGCCTGGGCGGCCGCGCCGGCATCGTCTTCCATTCCCGGATCTGCGCCGCCGTGACAGCGGCGTCGTGCCTGGCGCACCTGTGGCTGGTGGCCGCGAACCAGCACGGGACGTGGCTGAACCTGCTGATGCTCGCCATGGTGGCGGTGTGCCTGCCGTGCGCCGCGCACATCTGGCGGCAGGGACGGGCCGGCGCCCTGCGGCAGGTCATGGCCTCGGCACTGGCGATGACCGGGGTGCACGCGGTCCTGCTCCTCGGGGCCGGAGCCGGCGCCTCGGCACATGTCCACCAGGGCGCGGCCACCGCAGCAGCCGGAGCGGCACCCCCGGGCGCCGGGGCGCTGCTGGCGGTCATTGCGCTGGAAATGACGACGGCGCTGCTCGCCGCGACGCTCCTGGCCCGGCTCCGGGAGCGTCAGGCGTGGGAACGCGCCAGCCACGAACTCAGTCGTTAAACAGCCCGGCCAGGTCCTCCGCCGTGAGTGCCCCACCGGAGAGCGCGTCGCCTTCCATGACGTCGGCGAACAGCTGGGACTTCCGGGCCTTGAGCGCCATGACCTTTTCCTCGATGGTGTCCTTGGCGACGAGCCGGTACACCATGACGTTGCGGGCCTGCCCGATCCGGTGCGTGCGGTCCACTGCCTGCGCCTCCGAGGCCGGGTTCCACCACGGGTCCAGCAGGAACACGTAGTCCGCCTCCGTGAGGTTCAGGCCGAAGCCACCGGCTTTGAGGCTGATCAGGAACACCGGGGCGGCGCCGTTCTTGAACTCATTGACGACGTCGGTGCGGTTGCGGGTGCTGCCGTCGAGATAGCAGAACTCGATGTTCTCCTCGACGAGCCGCTCGCGGACCTTGCCCAGGAACCCGGTGAACTGGCTGAAGATGAGGGCGCGGTGCCCTTCCGCCACCAGGTCCTCCAGCTGTTCGAAGAGCACGTCGAGCTTGCTGGACCGGACCCCCGAGAGCGAGGGATCGATCAGCGAGGGATCCAGGCTGAGCTGCCGCAGCAGCGTGAGGGACTGGAAGATCGTGAAGCGGTTCTTGTTGACGTCGTCGATCAGTCCCAGGATCTTCTGGCGTTCGCGCTGCAGGTGCGTCTGGTAGACCTTCTGGTGCCGCGGGTTCAGCACAACCTCGAGGATCTGCTCCTGCTTGGGCGGAAGGTCGTGGATGACCTGTTCCTTGGTGCGCCGCATCATCAGCGGGCGGACCCGACGCCGGAGCTTGTCCAGCTGGGCCTTGTCGCCGTTCTTTTCAACCGGCTTCTGGTAGGACTCGGCGAACCGCTTCGGGCTGGAGAAGAGCCCCGGCGCCACAATCGAGGTGAGCGCCCAGAACTCCATCAGGTTGTTCTCCAGCGGGGTGCCGGTGATCGCGAGTTTGAACACCGCCGGAAGCTTCCGGGCACACTGGTAGGCCTTGGACTGGTGGTTCTTGACGAACTGGGCCTCGTCCAGGACCAGCCCGGCCCACTCCTTGGAGGCGTAGGCCTCGTAGTCGATCCGGAACAGGGCGTAGGACGTAATGACGATGTCCGCACCGGCCATCGCCTCCGTGGGGCTTGAGCCGCTCTTGGCGAAGGTTTCGCTGATGGCGCGCACGGTCAGACCGGGCGCGAACCGCGCGGTCTCCGCCTCCCAGTTGCCCACGACACTTGTGGGGGCCACCACCAGAAAAGGCGCAGCACCGGGCGCAGCACCGGGCGCAGCGCCAGGCACCGTGGCGGCAGCGCTGCCGTCGGCAGCTGCAGCGGGAGCAACTGCCGCGTCCTTAGCGGCGCAGATCAGCGCCAGCGCCTGCACGGTCTTGCCCAGGCCCATGTCATCGGCCAGTACCCCGCCGAGTCCGTGGCGGTAGAGGAAACTGAGCCAGTTGAAGCCCTCCAGCTGGTACGGGCGAAGCTCGGCATTGAGGGTTGCCGGCAACGGCAGGCCCTTCGCGCCGCCTTCCAGCAGCCCGCCGACAGCCTCGCGCCAGGCCGCGGCCTGCTGGTCCACAATGCCGAGTTGCGCCAGTTCGTCCCAGAGCCCGGCCTGGAATCGGCTGATCTGCAGTGGGGCGTCCTTGTTGTCCTGCAGTTCCCGGGCCTCTTCAATCAGGGCCCGGAGCTGGTGGAGTTCGGGCAGGTCCAGAGAGAAATAGGCCCCGCTGGGGAGCAGCATCTTGGTCTGGCCGGCCGCCAGCGCGGAGAAAACGGCCGCGAAGGACACCGGCTGGCCCTCCAGGGAAATCTGGATGCCCAGGTCGAACCAGTCCCGCTGCTCGGTGGCCTTCGTGGAGATGGACACGACCGGCGCCTCTTCGGCCTCCCGGTAGTCGGCGATTTCGCCGGCCGTGTCCACCGAAACGCCGGGGACCTCGCGGAGCCCCGGGAGCAGCTCCTCGGTGAACGCCAGGGTGTCCAGGCCGCTGAGTTCCGCCGAGGCTGACAGCCGCGGCGTTCCCCAGCCTCCCGTGGCCGACTCGCCTAAGGCTGGAACCACATCCCAGGGCTGCCCGACTGCCTCAAGGATGCGGGCCTCGGCAGGGTCGTCGCGGTAGCCGTGATCGCCGGGGTGGCGCCACAGCGGCTGGGCCGTGACGAGCTTGCCGGACTTGTAATGCCATTCCCAGTGCAGCCGGACCCGGTGGTCGGCGCCGTAGTTGGCCAGCAGCGACAGGGTGGGTACGGCCAGCTGGGGCAGCTCCACGGACTCGTCGGAGGCTGTGACCCGGGCGCTCTGCTTGAGCTTGGGATAGAAGCCGGTCAGGAAACGGCTCTCGTCCCGGGCCGGAATGTGCAGCGTGGTTCCGGCCGTGACGAAGGTCAGGAGTTCCTCACTGAGGCCGCCTTCGAGCGGGGCGAGCGTAATGACGGCGTCCGTCGGTGCGGCTCCGGGCAGTGCGTCCGGGCCGGAGGTCAGGAAGATCCCGTGGGCGGGGCGTCCGATGGTCCCGACGGAGGCCGGATCGACCACCTCCCCCTCAACGGTGATGGTGGGGGCGAGCGACAGCCCGCCGTCGTCCGCGTCGCCGGCAGCCGGCAGCACAACGGTGCCGTCCGCCTCGGCGGGGACCGGCGCGGCGCCGAAGCGGGCCAGGTTGAGCCCGACGGATGCCGGCTGCTCAACGAACCGCACGGGTTCCGCCCCGCGGCTGTGGACGAGGGCGACGCCGATCTTCCGGGCCTGGGCCAGCAGGCTCCACAGGTTCTTGCCAGCGTAGGTGTTCAGGCCCAGCCACAGCCCCGTCCCCGCGTGCTGACGGTTCGCCAGGGCGGTGTGTGACGCGAGGAACTCCTGCATCCACTCGACGTGGGCCTCGTTGCACTCGCGCCGGTAGCTCAGGTAGCTCAGGGTGTTCCAGGAGACGTCGCCGCGGATCCATTTTCCCTTCGCGCCCATGATCACCGGACGGGCCTTAAGCTGGCGGACGCTGCGCAGCGGGTCGCGGCGCCCGGTGTAGGAGAAGTGCGGGGCGGGTTCTTCAATTTCGAACTGGAGTGCCAGCGGGATGCCATTGGTGGACTGCGTGATTCCCGGCTGGGCAATCAGCGGGCTGAGCGCCTGTTCCCAGTCCGGCACGTCAAGCACCGGGGCCGGCCGGGACAGTCGGCTGACGTCGGCGGGGGCCAGCAGCTGGACACGGATCGCAGGGTTGTCCTCGGCCGCGAACAACAGGGCGGCAACATGCTTGCAGTCCTTCCGGACCGGGCAGCTGCACACCCCCACGGTGCAGCTCCAGCCGCCCGCCTTCCGGACCAGCTTCGCCGTCGTCGAATACGGCACATCGGAGCCGCCACGCACCTTGCCGAGCATGAGACCGGTGGCGGCGTCGAAGGACATACCCGAAACGCGGCTCCCCATGGCGTAGGCAAGTCCGGCCGCCAGGGAGCGGTCGTTGATCGCGGGAGTCTGTATTGCCAGTGCCGCACTCTCGTCCGGATGGGATGGCATGTGCGCACTACTTTCAGCAGTTGGTCATCTGATCCATCTTAGCGAGCCTGGCGGGACTCCCCGAACCCATGGGACAAGGGACCACAGTGAGTGCTTCGTCTACTGGACCATGACCGGTGCCGGGCGCGCTGTGTCGAAGAGGCGCGCGGCCAGCCGGAGCAGGTGTGCAGGTGCATCTGCCTCGCCGCCGTCGTTTTTGTGTCCGAGGAACACAACCGTCCCGCTGACGGTCTCCTCGAGATGCAGACCTGCTTCGCGGATCAGCACTTCGGCCCGGACGTTCAGGGGCAGGGGGATGAAGTCTGCCTCGTCGTTCAGATAGGCGTGCCAATCCATGCAACTGATTGCTCCGACGTTTCCTTCAACCAGGGTCTGCCGTGTGGCAAGAGCCGTGTCGATCTCCTCGACGCGAATGGGGTGGCTCAGGCGGGCCGGGATAATCAGGGCGGTACGAGTCTGGCGCATGACCGGGTCTTTCTGTGTTTGAACAATCGACAATTTCCACAGGCCTGAAACGCGGTCCAACCGGAAATCACCCGGTGCCCGGTCGGAGCATTGTGAAACGCCCGGTATCGTCCGCTTGGCGTGCATTTAATCGTTTAGCGCGAACTTGGACCGACGCCCTGGTGGCTTGCGTCTCCGCCTGTCACCGTGACCTGCCTGCCGCTGGTGCATCAGGGCTTAGGTGTCACCTCTGGCTTTTTCGCGGCTTTGCGAACAGCATTTCGCTGGTTTCGTTTTTTGCCTTTTTCTCGGCTCTCTTTTCGAGAATCGACTTTCCCGTTTTCTTGGCATTGACATTTCTGGGAGACTTTCCTGACAATGGAATCACGCCTTTCTAAACGCTATCTACCCATCACCATACCTACTTATATTTTAAATGCCAGTCCACGTGTTTAGGGCGGATTATGGACCGTGCTGGGACCCAAAAGAGCCCGGGATTTAAACGTCCGAACGAAGGCACAACCTGAAGAGCGTTGGCCGGGTCACCCAAACTTCGCCGGACGTTCAGCTGCGGCTCAACCGCAGCGCCGGCGGTGCCACGTACCGTGAAAGGGATCGGAGCACCACCCGCCTTAAGCAGTGAGGATTTTCCATGAGCAACGGCCTTTCCACCACCCTGCCCGCCACCGGTTACGCGACGGTCCTGCCGCGGGCGGTCATCAACGGCAGCGACGCGGACGTCGTTGACGCAAACGTGGACGTGGTCAATGCCATGTACGCGGAGTTGCTCGACATCGAGGAAATCGCGCCGAACGCGCTGCGCAGCTACTACGTCGACTTCTACCTGACGCAGTCGCTGGGCGGCGGGTTCGCCCAGTACGTCTTTACCGCGCCCGAACGCCAGGACATCGACGCCTACATCCGGGCCGGGCTCGAAAGCATGGGGGCCGCCGCTCACCTGGACCTCTTCAACCGCACCGTGGCTGCCTTCGATTCCCTCTCCGAGGAGGAAGCAGACGCGTATCTTGATGGGGACGCGGATCTGGACAGCGGCACGGACGGCGTCCCGGACGTGGTCGGACTCCTGGAAGAGCTCGACAGCGAGTTCGAAACCCTGCTGGAGACCGAAGACATCATCGCGCTGAACGCCGCGTGGCTCCGGGACCTGGCAGACCTCCTGGTCCTGGACGAGGAGGAGCTCGACCGCCACATCGCCGAGCGTGTGTCCCGGATCCCGAACCTGGCGGAGCGCCAGGCCGAGGCCGCTGAAGGTGATCTGCTCGACATGCCGGAATTCGAAATGATCATCCGCGAGCTCTGCGACGTGGCAGGCCACACCCTCCTGAAGATCACCATGGGCGACCCCAACTATGACCACGAGGGCCAGACCACCCTGGCCTGGCATTTCACCACGGACCAGGGCGAGTTCCTCATGCTCGAGGACGAACGCGAAGCGGTCATGATCCACCCGGAGAGCAAGGAGATTCTGGCCGCCGTCGAGTTCGAGGTCGAGGACGACTGAGCCCGAACAACTGCCACCGGCCGCGGCCGGCGGCAGTGATGGCCGGCAGTTAGTACCCGGAGGTGCCGGTGATCATGTCACCTGAGGGGGCCACGAGGTACCAGACGCTGCCCACACCCTGGCCCCGGATGTCCCCGGCCGCCGCATCCTTGGCGTAGTAGTACACGGGCATCCCGTTGATGGTCAGCTGCTTCTTGCCCTCCGGGGTGGCGATGGTGCCCACGGTGCCGGTGACGCCGTCGACCGTTGGCGTGTCACCGGCGGCGAGGGCCGGAGGCCATGCGGCGATGCACCCGCCGGTGCAGGTGCTCGTCCCGGAGTCTTTGACGTCCTTCGTGTAGAAGTAGACGCTCATGCCTTTGCCGTCGACGACGATCCTGCCGGCGGTGGAATCCGCGACCTTGAGATCCGGCCCGGCCGCGGCCGGTGCAGAGGTGGAAGCCGGAGCCGAACCCGCTGCGGCACTGCCGGGCGGCGTCGTGGCGGCCGCCGGCGTCGTGGACGTGGCAGTCCCGCTGGTGCCGGCACAGCCGGAGAGCAGTGCGGCGAGGGCGAAAGCGGACAGGCCAATGCTGAGGTGCTTTTTCATGTGCTGCTCCTTGAGTCGAACCGGCCAACTGGCCAGGCCGGCGCTAACCGTTACGACGCCTCCGGAGGAAGAATGGTTCACAGGACTGCGCCCCGGAACCCGTACGTGAACCGTTCCGGCGATCCGCACGTCATAGGGGGAACAGGCGCACAAACCCACCCGGGGAGGACGGTCATGTCGCTCGACGAAGACGTGGTGGCGGCGATTTACCGCGACCACGGGCCGGCGCTCAGGCGTTTCGTCCTGAGTGCCTGCCGGGATCCGCACATGGCGGACGACGTCGTGCAGGAAACAGTGCTGCGGGTCTGGCAGCAGGCCCCCCAGATCACGGGAAGCCTGCGCAGCTACCTGTTCCGGACGGCCCGCAACATCATGATCGACAACTACCGCAAGGCCCAGCGCCGGCCCCGCGAGGCGACAGAACGGGACCTGGCAGACCCGGCCGACGGCGAGGAACGCGTGGACGAACTCCTCAACCGGGTACTGATGGAAGAGGCGCTGCTCCGGCTCAGCGCGGAGCACCGGGACGTTCTGGTGGCCCTCCATTACCGCCGCTACACCGTGCAGGAGGCATCGGTCAGTTTGAATATCCCCAGCGGAACAGTGAAGTCCCGCGCGTTCTACGCCGTGCGGGCCCTCCGGACGATCCTTGATGAGATGGGGGTGCAGCGGTGAGCGCCACGGACCTGCACCAACTGCTCGGCGCCTACCTGCTCGGCGGGCTGGAACCCGAGGAGGCCGCCGCCTTTGAGCAGCACCTGGGCAGCTGCGCGGACTGCCGGCGTGAGCTGGACGAGCTGGCCAGCCTCCCGGCGCTGCTGGACGCGCTCCCGGTGCCCGACGCCGTCGCCCTCGGCGCCGCTGCCGCCACCACCGGGCGGAAACCGGCGACGCCGGAACCGCCGCCGTCGGGCCCCACGCCTGCCGTCATGCCGCGGCAGCTTCTCGACGAACTGTCCACACGTCGCCGGAGAATACGACGCCGGTGGACCGCAGCGCTCGCCGCAGCGGCAGCGGGCTGCCTGGCTCTCGGAATCCTGGCGGCGCCGCTGGTCAATCAGCCGCCCAAGCCGGACGCCAGCTACTCCGTCCAGGCCGGCGACGGGCTGCAGTTCACGGTGGGGATGGTCAAAAAGACCTGGGGCACTGAGCTCGCCGTCGAAGGCCGGAGCCTCCCGGTGGACGGGACCCTGTCGCTGTGGGTGAAGGCCAGCGACGGCGGCGAAGACCGCGCCTGCGCATGGACGGCAACGCCGAGCGGGAGGGTCAGGATCACCGGAGCCACGCCCCTGCAGCTTGCCAACATAGCCAGCGTTGAGATGCGGAACGGGCAGCAGCAGACCATGGCCGTCATCGCCGTGCCGCGGGAATAACAGCGGCGACGCCCCCGGGACTGGAAAGCCGGCCCGGAGTTTGCAGCTGGTGCGTGCCCTGACTCACACGGCAGGGCGATCACCTCATGAAGCGGGATGACGGACCGTCGTCGTAATTTCCTGCGCCGTGTGAAGCCACGTTGCGCTCTGCGTCCGCAGGTTTCGCCTGGTATTGGGAACCGGAAGCAACGGTGGTTGATTGGGGGAAAGCCTCGAAAGGAAACTGCCATGACGGATCATTCTGACCTGAGCCCGCAACGGCTCCGTCACGTTTTGGGTCATTTCGCCACCGGGTTGACGGTGATCACCGCTGCCACAAGTGACGGCCCTGCCGGGTTTACCTGCCAGTCCTTTTCTTCCCTATCGCTGGAGCCCGCCCTGGTGACTTTCAGCCCGGCCCGGACGTCCTCGACCTGGCCGCTGCTGCGCGGGGCAGGGAAGTTCACAGTGAACATCCTGGCCCAGGAGCATCAGCATCTGGCCGCCCAGTTCGCCCGGTCGGGAACCGAAAAATTCGCCGGAGCCGACCACGCGCCGTCCCCGCTGGGCAACCCTGTGCTGCCCGAGGCCCTGGCCTGGGTGGACTGCGAACTCCATCAGGAATACGACGGCGGCGATCACACGATCGTGGTCGCCGCCGTCCGCTCCCTCAGTGCACGCACGGACGCGGAACCCCTGCTCTTCTACAGGGGCAACTACTACGGCGTTCAGCTCCGCGACGCGCTGCTTCCCGGCGCCGCCTGACCACGGCAGGCACGCCGCCTGCCGTGGTCCCACTGCGCCCGGCTAAACCCGCAGCGGAGCCAGGTCGTTCGGCTTCACTGTTGCTGCGGCCGACAGGTCGCTGAAGGCACCGCGATAGCGCGTTGCGGGGTGGGTTGGCTCCAGCTTCGGGCCACGGCCGAAAACCTTCTCACGCAGCGTGCCCGGCGCGTACTCCGTCTGGGCCAGGCCGCGGCGCTGCAACTCGGGCAGCACGCCCTGGATGAAGTCCGTGTAGGACCCGGGGATGATCTGGTTGATGATGTTCACACCATCGATCCCGGCATCCTGCCAGCGTTCCAGTTCGTCCACAATCTGATCCGGGGTGCCGGCGATCTGCTGGGCCTTGGCACGGTAGCGTGCCAGGTCACCGATCGTAGGCTTGCCGCCGGGCACGGACGCAATGGCGGCTTGAAGAACACCCTGGGCGCCCTCGGTCTCGACGTCGCCCAGCGGGGTATCGAGCGGGAGGCCGCCCAGATCGACGCCGATCCCGCCGCCGATATGCGCGATGATCGTGTGGAGATCCAGGTACTCGTCGTATTCGGCCTGCTTGCGGGCGACCTCTGCCTCGGTGCTGCCGATTACGAAGGACAGTCCGCCAAAGATCTTGACGTCGCCGGCGGCCCGGCCTGCCGCGGCTTCGAGGGCCCGGATCGAGGCAGTTTGTTTCTTGACGTAGTCAACGTTGGGCGCAAAGAGGAAGGTTGCCTCCGCGTTCTCCGCAGCGAATTTCTTGCCGCGGGCGGAACTCCCCGCCTGGAACAGGAACGGCGTGCGCTGCGGGCTGGGTGCGACCAGGTGTGGGCCGTCAATGGAGTAACGGGTCCCGCGGTGGTTGACCTTGTGGACCTTCGACGGATCCGCGTGGATGCCGCGGACCTTGTCGGCCAGCAGTGCGTCGTCGTCCCAGGAACCCTCCCAGAGCTTGTAGACGGCCTCGGTGTATTCCTCGGCCCAGTCGTACCGGTCGTCGTGCGGAGTGAGCCCGGCGTTGCCGAAGTTCCGGTGGGCGTTCTCCAACACACTGGTAACGATGTTCCAGGCGACACGGCCATTGGAAATATGGTCCAGGGTCGACAGCTGACGGGCCAGCTGGAACGGATCCGACTGGATCACCGAGCTCGTCATGGCGAGGCCAATATCCTTGGTCACCGCGGCCAGTGCGGAGCAGAGCACCAGCGGATCGTTCGAGGGGACCTGAAGCCCCCGCTCGACCAGCGAGGCCCAGCCGCCCTCGTGGTCACCGTACAGCCCCACGACGTCGGCGAAGAACATCGCATCGAATTTCGCCTCCTCCAGCTCGCGGGCCAGATCGACCCACAGCTGCAGCTCGTTGAAGCGGTGCTGCTGCGCCTCCGGATGCCGCCACTGGCCCCCCAGGATGTGGGTGGTTGTGTTCATCACGAAAGCGCTCAGGAGCAGCCGGGGACGTTCGTCAAAGGTCCCCATCAGGAATCGCTCCCCTGGCTGGACGTGGTTGCCGGGACCGCGTCGCCGATGCTGTGGAGGCCCGTGGGGATGGTTCCGTTGATGTGATAATCGCCGACGGACCGCGCCTTGAACACCACCGGGTTGTGGGTGGCTACCGTCCGGGCGTTGCGCCAGTGCCGGTCCAGCCCCTTGCCGCGGCTGGTCGACGAAGCGCCGGTGACATCGAACAGCTCATTCGCCGCGGCCAGAACCAGGCCGGGGACGCTCACATGGGCCTGCTGCACCCCCAGCTCGGCCCGGACGAAGGCCGCCTCCACCTCAAGTCCCAGCGAAGGGTCGACGGCGGCATCCAGATCGCGTGCGGCTGCCACCACGATGGACTCGGCGGCGTAGACGCCGGCGGCGATCTGGCCAACGCGTTCCTGGATCAGCGGATCGTCCCGGAACAGCGAACCTGACCCGGTGTTGAACGTGCGGGTGCGCTCGCGGACCAGCTGGCTGGCGTCGCGAAGAGCCGCGTGGCCGATTCCGACGAGTACGGTCAGCAGTGCGAGCTGGAAGAACGCCGGTTCCAGCGTGCTGGTGACCTTGCGCTGGATGATGTCCCCGGCGTCGACCTCCACGTCCGCAAAGATGGCCGTTCCGGTGCCGGTGAGCGGCTGCCCGAACCCGTCCCAGTCGTCAAGGATCGTGACTTTGGGGTCGTTGACGCGGACCAACGCGTACTGGCGGCCCTCACGGCCTTCCGTGCTCGCCATGACCACGACCCAGTCGGCGAAGATGCTGCCCGTTGTGTAGTACTTTTCGCCCTTGAGCAGCCAGCGGCCCTCCTCCTCGCGAAGCTTGGTCTGGGTGGTGCCCAGGGCGTTGCCGGAGCGTTCCGTGGCGGCGTTGCCGAAGATCTCCCCGGCGAGTACGCGGGGGAACCAGCGGTTGCGGAATTCGATGGGCTGCAGCGCAATCGTTTCCACGAACGAGAAGTGGGACCGCAGCAGGTGTGAAACGTTGGAGTCCGCGGCGGCGAGTTCGATCAGCAGCCGGCTCAGGTGCTCATAGCTGACGGGGTCCCCGCCGTGCGCGGCGGGGACCCGGATGGTGGTGAATCCGCTTTCCTTCAGCCAGGCAACGGGCTCGAACGGCAGGACGTGGTTGGACTCGCGTTCCAGGGCACCTTCTGCGATCCGCGCGAAGACATCCTGGAAGCGGGCGGCCAACGCCGCGTAGCGGGCCTCTCCGCTGAGTTCTCTTACTTCTGTCGAGACAGTCATCTTGTTCCTAACGTTGAAGGGGGACTGACGTTCTTAGTGGCCGGTTGCCGCAACGAGGTCGCGCAGGCGGTGGCCAGGGTTGGAATCGAGCAACAGACGTGTGTAGTCGCTTTGCGGGTTGGAGAAGACCTGCGCAGTCGGGCCGACT
Organism: Pseudarthrobacter sp. ATCC 49987; assembly: GCF_009928425.1. Classification (NCBI taxonomy): domain Bacteria; kingdom Bacillati; phylum Actinomycetota; class Actinomycetes; order Micrococcales; family Micrococcaceae; genus Pseudarthrobacter; species Pseudarthrobacter sp. ATCC 49987. The sequence continues at coordinate 55,958 of NZ_JAABNS010000002.1, forward strand.
TCCCGCAGCTGGCCCCGACTCATCACGCCGACGTCTTGGGCGAAGCGTTCAACAACGTGCAGGTCGTGGGAAATGAACAAGTATGAAAGTCCCAGGTCGCGTTGCAGGTTTTCGAGCAGGACCAGAATCTGGGCCTGCGTCAGGACGTCCAGGGCGGAGAGGGCCTCGTCAAGCACGATGGTGCGGGCGCCAAGCGCGAGGGCCCGGGCGATCGCCACGCGCTGGCGCTGGCCGCCGGAGAGTTCCTTGGTCCTGCTGCCGGTGACGCGTGCGGGGAGGTTCACCTGGTCAAGGAGTTCGGCAACCCGGGCACAACGTTCAAGGCGCGACCCGACACGGAAATTCACCAGGGGTTCGGCGACGATGTCTCGAACGGTTAGCCGCGGGTCGAGCGCCGAATCCGGGTTTTGGTACACCAGCTGCAGGGAGCGCCACAGCTCCCGTTTGTCCTTTCCCTGGGTCGACGTGACATCGTTCCCGTGAACCATCACGGTGCCCGACGTCGGGTCCAGCAGCCGCATGATCATGCGGGCCGTTGTGGACTTGCCCGAACCGGATTCGCCGACCAGCGCGAAGGTGGTTCCTTGGCGCACCGCAAAATTGACGTCATCCACGGCGCGGTGTTCAGTCTCGCCCCGGCCGAAGACCTTGGTGAGGCCGCGGACTTCGATCGCAGCAACCGGTTCCTCGCGGGCCGTATCCACGTCGGCCCGGTCAGTCTTAGGGGCGGCAGGATAGGCCTCCCGGAGCAGCCTGACCGTGTAGTCGTCCTCCGGCTGCGCCAGGATGTCGGCGACCGGACGGTCTTCAAGGATCCTGCCCTGCCGCATCACCACGATCCGGTCGGCCAGATCGGTTGCGACGGCCAGGTCATGCGTCACGAAGATGACGGCCGTCCCGTGGTCCCGCGCCAGCCTGCTGAAGACCTCGAGCACCCGGCGCTGCACGGTGACGTCCAGCGCCGAGGTCGGCTCATCCGCAATCAGCAGCTTCGGTCCCAGGCTGAAGGCGATCGCGATCAGGACCCGTTGCTTGAGTCCGCCGGAGAGTTCATGGGGGTACTGCTTCAGCCGCTCCGCGGGGCGGTCGATGCCCACCAGTTCGAAGAGCCGGATGACCTCCGCCCGGATCTCGCTCTTGGAGCGCCTGCCTTCTTCCGGGTGCAGCCGGAAGACCTCGGCCACCTGGGATCCGACCGTCTTCACCGGATCCAGCGACGCGCCGGGATCCTGCGGAACCATGCCGATCTTACGTCCACGGATTTTCTCCATTGCACGTTCAGAAAGCCCGGTCAGCTCAATGCCGTCGAACACGATGGTTCCGGCAGAGACCGCGGCCGCTTCGGGGAGAAGGCCGATGAGCGATTTGGCGAGTGTGCTTTTTCCGGAACCGGATTCACCAACGACGGCAACGATTTCGCCCGGTTTGAGGACCAGCTCGAGTGAATCTGCGGCCACGACCGCCCCTGGTCCGCGGCCGTATTCGACGTGCAATCCGCGCACCTCAAGCAGGGGTCCGGGTTCGGCTTTGGGATTTACTGTGTTGATGGTCATGGGGCTCCTGACTAAAACCGGAAGATCTTGAGAAGTTGGCGTCCGAGACCGGCCAAGAGCACGACCGTTAGCACGATGACCAGGCCCGGCAGGCTGGTCATCCACCACGCGCCAGCGAGGTATTGCCGACCCTCAGAGATCAGCAAGCCCCATTCCGGGGTGGGCGGAGGGGCACCGAAGCCGAGGAAGCCAAGTCCGGAAATTGCGAGAATGGCAGCTCCAAGGTCGACTGCCAGCAGTGCGAGCACCGGGCCGCAGGAGTTCGGCAGGACATGCTTCCAGACGACGGACCAGTACGATCCCCCGTTGAGGAAGGCGGCCTCGACGTAGTCCAGGTTGCGCACGCGCAGGACTTCCGAGCGGACCACGCGGGCGAACGAGGCAATCGAGGCGATGCCCACGCCGACGCCGAGCGAGATTGGTCCGGGCGCGAACGCCGTCACGATGATCAGGGAGATCAGGAATCCCGGCACCGCCAGGAGCACGTCCACGAGGCGCATGGTGCTCGAATCCGCGGCCCGGCCGGCCGTCGCAGCAAACAGGCCCAGGGCCGTTCCCACCACGAATCCGATCAGGACAGCGAGCCCTGCGGTGAGCAGGGTCTGCGAGGTGCCATGCACGACCCTCGCGTAGACATCCCGGCCCAAGTGGTCGGTACCGAACCAGTGCCCGGCACTTGGCGGCTGGAACTTCTGCTTCGGAATGCCGCTGATGGGGTCGAAGGCGCTGAAGAGGCCCGGCAGAAATGCCCACCCCAGGACGATCAGCAACGGAAGGACGGTCAGCCACAGGCCCGCCGAGCGCAGGATGCTTCTTTCGCGCTTTCCCGGGCCAATCGCTGCGGCGCTGCCACCGGCAGGAGGCAGCGCGGCCTCATCAATAGGATCTGTTGGTAGTAGGTTGAGGCTCACAAGGTTCTCCGTTCGGTCTCAGGCAGCCAGTGCTCGTGGCGAGCCGTGGGCACTGCTCTTGAGGATGCGGGGATCCAGCAGCGGATACAGCAGGTCGACGATCAGGTTCACTGCAACGAACGCCGACGCCGTCAGCAGGACCAGGCCCTGGACCAGCGGGACATCCTGGACGGTGACGGCCTGGAGGACCACCGAGCCAAGGCCGGAGCGGGCGAAGACGGTCTCCGTGATGACGGAACCGGCAAGCAGGGTTCCGACCGTGATGCCGGCAATGGTCATTGCCGGACCCGCAGCATTCTTCAGGGCGTGGCGGTAGAAGATCCATGCGGGGGACGCGCCCTTGGCCCGCAGTACGTCGATAAACGGTTGCTCATAGACGTGAGTGATGCTCTTGAGCAGTACCTGCGCGATCGGGGCGGAAACGTGAAGGGCCAGGACAAGGACGGGAACTGCCAGCGATGCAAAGGAACCGTCCGGGAACAGGGACATCACACCGAGCTGGATGGACAGCAGCTGCAGCAGCACCAGCCCGAGCCAGAACACCGGAACCGCTGCGAACAACGGCGGGAGATTGGTGATGAAGCGCTGCAGCGCCGTCGAGCGGCTCAACCAGGCCGCGGCCACGAGGGCCACAGCCAGGACGACGGCCAACACGAAGGCACTGGAGGCCAGCGCCAGGGTGGATCCGGCCACCGCGCCGATGCGGGTCGCCACCGACTGTCCGGAGGCCAGGGAGTACCCGACGTCTCCACCGAGCAACTGCCCAAGCTGGTTGAAATACTGCACCAGCAGGGGCTGGTCGTAGCCGTATTGGGCCTTCATGGCATCAATCGTTGCCTGGTCAGCCGCGGCGTCCGCCGAGAGGAAGATCGTGACCGGATCGCTGGGCAGCAGCTGTATTGCCAGGAAGACGAGCGTGTACGCCAGCCAGATGACAAGCAGTGCCTGTCCGAGGCGCCGCGCAAAGTAAAGACCCATGACGACCTACTTGCCGGTCTTCCAGGCACCCTGGAAAATCGGTGCGGTGCCGGAGGTGAATTCGACGTGTGACAGGCACTGCTTGTCATCTGGCTGGCGTACACGCTCGTCTTCCTGGCAATACAGCTGCTGCCCAGCGATCCGGTCACGATCTTCCTCTCGGCGGACGCCGCGGCTGACCAGGCAACGATTGATGCCATGAAGGCCCAATACGGCTACGACCAGCCCCTGCTGGTGCAGTATTTCAACCAGCTTGGGCAGTTGCTCGGTGGAGACGTCGGGTACTCCCTGGCCTCCGGACAGTCGGTGGCGACCCGCATCGGCGCGGTGGCCGGATCCACCCTGGCGCTGGCCTCCAGTGCCTTCGTGTTGGCCGTCGTCCTGGCTGTGGCCCTCGTGGCCGCGGCCTGGTTGAGCCGCTCGACGGCGCTGCAGCGCTTCATCACAAATCTCCCGCCGTTGTTCGCAGCGGTTCCGGTGTTCTGGCTCGGGCTGGTGCTGCTGCAGCTGCTGTCCATCCAGCTCGGTGTGATGTCCCTGTTCCCGGACGGTTCCTTTGCATCGCTGGCAGTTCCCGTCCTTGTCCTGGCCCTTCACGTTTCCGCCCCGATCGCGCAGGTACTGCTCAAGAGCATCACTCACGTCTATGAGCAACCGTTTATCGACGTACTGCGGGCCAAGGGCGCGTCCCCCGCATGGATCTTCTACCGCCACGCCCTGAAGAATGCTGCGGGTCCGGCAATGACCATTGCCGGCATCACGGTCGGAACCCTGCTTGCCGGTTCCGTCATCACGGAGACCGTCTTCGCCCGCTCCGGCCTTGGCTCGGTGGTCCTCCAGGCCGTCACCGTCCAGGATGTCCCGCTGGTCCAGGGCCTGGTCCTGCTGACGGCGTCGGCGTTCGTTGCAGTGAACCTGATCGTCGACCTGCTGTATCCGCTGCTGGATCCCCGCATCCTCAAGAGCAGTGCCCACGGCTCGCCACGAGCACTGGCTGCCTGAGACCGAACGGAGAACCTTGTGAGCCTCAACCTACTACCAACAGATCCTATTGATGAGGCCGCGCTGCCTCCTGCCGGTGGCAGCGCCGCAGCGATTGGCCCGGGAAAGCGCGAAAGAAGCATCCTGCGCTCGGCGGGCCTGTGGCTGACCGTCCTTCCGTTGCTGATCGTCCTGGGGTGGGCATTTCTGCCGGGCCTCTTCAGCGCCTTCGACCCCATCAGCGGCATTCCGAAGCAGAAGTTCCAGCCGCCAAGTGCCGGGCACTGGTTCGGTACCGACCACTTGGGCCGGGATGTCTACGCGAGGGTCGTGCATGGCACCTCGCAGACCCTGCTCACCGCAGGGCTCGCTGTCCTGATCGGATTCGTGGTGGGAACGGCCCTGGGCCTGTTTGCTGCGACGGCCGGCCGGGCCGCGGATTCGAGCACCATGCGCCTCGTGGACGTGCTCCTGGCGGTGCCGGGATTCCTGATCTCCCTGATCATCGTGACGGCGTTCGCGCCCGGACCAATCTCGCTCGGCGTCGGCGTGGGCATCGCCTCGATTGCCTCGTTCGCCCGCGTGGTCCGCTCGGAAGTCCTGCGCGTGCGCAACCTGGACTACGTCGAGGCCGCCTTCCTCAACGGGGGATCGTACTGGTCCGTCGTCTGGAAGCATGTCCTGCCGAACTCCTGCGGCCCGGTGCTCGCACTGCTGGCAGTCGACCTTGGAGCTGCCATTCTCGCAATTTCCGGACTTGGCTTCCTCGGCTTCGGTGCCCCTCCGCCCACCCCGGAATGGGGCTTGCTGATCTCTGAGGGTCGGCAATACCTCGCTGGCGCGTGGTGGATGACCAGCCTGCCGGGCCTGGTCATCGTGCTAACGGTCGTGCTCTTGGCCGGTCTCGGACGCCAACTTCTCAAGATCTTCCGGTTTTAGTCAGGAGCCCCATGACCATCAACACAGTAAATCCCAAAGCCGAACCCGGACCCCTGCTTGAGGTGCGCGGATTGCACGTCGAATACGGCCGCGGACCAGGGGCGGTCGTGGCCGCAGATTCACTCGAGCTGGTCCTCAAACCGGGCGAAATCGTTGCCGTCGTTGGTGAATCCGGTTCCGGAAAAAGCACACTCGCCAAATCGCTCATCGGCCTTCTCCCCGAAGCGGCCGCGGTCTCTGCCGGAACCATCGTGTTCGACGGCATTGAGCTGACCGGGCTTTCTGAACGTGCAATGGAGAAAATCCGTGGACGTAAGATCGGCATGGTTCCGCAGGATCCCGGCGCGTCGCTGGATCCGGTGAAGACGGTCGGATCCCAGGTGGCCGAGGTCTTCCGGCTGCACCCGGAAGAAGGCAGGCGCTCCAAGAGCGAGATCCGGGCGGAGGTCATCCGGCTCTTCGAACTGGTGGGCATCGACCGCCCCGCGGAGCGGCTGAAGCAGTACCCCCATGAACTCTCCGGCGGACTCAAGCAACGGGTCCTGATCGCGATCGCCTTCAGCCTGGGACCGAAGCTGCTGATTGCGGATGAGCCGACCTCGGCGCTGGACGTCACCGTGCAGCGCCGGGTGCTCGAGGTCTTCAGCAGGCTGGCGCGGGACCACGGGACGGCCGTCATCTTCGTGACGCATGACCTGGCCGTCGCAACCGATCTGGCCGACCGGATCGTGGTGATGCGGCAGGGCAGGATCCTTGAAGACCGTCCGGTCGCCGACATCCTGGCGCAGCCGGAGGACGACTACACGGTCAGGCTGCTCCGGGAGGCCTATCCTGCCGCCCCTAAGACTGACCGGGCCGACGTGGATACGGCCCGCGAGGAACCGGTTGCTGCGATCGAAGTCCGCGGCCTCACCAAGGTCTTCGGCCGGGGCGAGACTGAACACCGCGCCGTGGATGACGTCAATTTTGCGGTGCGCCAAGGAACCACCTTCGCGCTGGTCGGCGAATCCGGTTCGGGCAAGTCCACAACGGCCCGCATGATCATGCGGCTGCTGGACCCGACGTCGGGCACCGTGATGGTTCACGGGAACGATGTCACGTCGACCCAGGGAAAGGACAAACGGGAGCTGTGGCGCTCCCTGCAGCTGGTGTACCAAAACCCGGATTCGGCGCTCGACCCGCGGCTAACCGTTCGAGACATCGTCGCCGAACCCCTGGTGAATTTCCGTGTCGGGTCGCGCCTTGAACGTTGTGCCCGGGTTGCCGAACTCCTTGACCAGGTGAACCTCCCCGCACGCGTCACCGGCAGCAGGACCAAGGAACTCTCCGGCGGCCAGCGCCAGCGCGTGGCGATCGCCCGGGCCCTCGCGCTTGGCGCCCGCACCATCGTGCTTGACGAGGCCCTCTCCGCCCTGGACGTCCTGACGCAGGCCCAGATTCTGGTCCTGCTCGAAAACCTGCAACGCGACCTGGGACTTTCATACTTGTTCATTTCCCACGACCTGCACGTTGTTGAACGCTTCGCCCAAGACGTCGGCGTGATGAGTCGGGGCCAGCTGCGGGAAGTCGGCCCGACTGCGCAGGTCTTCTCCAACCCGCAAAGCGACTACACACGTCTGTTGCTCGATTCCAACCCTGGCCACCGCCTGCGCGACCTCGTTGCGGCAACCGGCCACTAAGAACGTCAGTCCCCCTTCAACGTTAGGAACAAGATGACTGTCTCGACAGAAGTAAGAGAACTCAGCGGAGAGGCCCGCTACGCGGCGTTGGCCGCCCGCTTCCAGGATGTCTTCGCGCGGATCGCAGAAGGTGCCCTGGAACGCGAGTCCAACCACGTCCTGCCGTTCGAGCCCGTTGCCTGGCTGAAGGAAAGCGGATTCACCACCATCCGGGTCCCCGCCGCGCACGGCGGGGACCCCGTCAGCTATGAGCACCTGAGCCGGCTGCTGATCGAACTCGCCGCCGCGGACTCCAACGTTTCACACCTGCTGCGGTCCCACTTCTCGTTCGTGGAAACGATTGCGCTGCAGCCCATCGAATTCCGCAACCGCTGGTTCCCCCGCGTACTCGCCGGGGAGATCTTCGGCAACGCCGCCACGGAACGCTCCGGCAACGCCCTGGGCACCACCCAGACCAAGCTTCGCGAGGAGGAGGGCCGCTGGCTGCTCAAGGGCGAAAAGTACTACACAACGGGCAGCATCTTCGCCGACTGGGTCGTGGTCATGGCGAGCACGGAAGGCCGTGAGGGCCGCCAGTACGCGTTGGTCCGCGTCAACGACCCCAAAGTCACGATCCTTGACGACTGGGACGGGTTCGGGCAGCCGCTCACCGGCACCGGAACGGCCATCTTTGCGGACGTGGAGGTCGACGCCGGGGACATCATCCAGCGCAAGGTCACCAGCACGCTGGAACCGGCGTTCTTCCAGCTCGCACTGCTGACCGTACTCGTCGGAATCGGCCACGCGGCTCTTCGCGACGCCAGCCAGCTGGTCCGCGAGCGCACCCGCACGTTCAACACCGGGTCAGGTTCGCTGTTCCGGGACGATCCGCTGATCCAGGAACGCGTTGGCCAGATCGCCGCCGGCGTCTACGCCGCCGAGTCCATCGTGGTGGCAGCCGCACGCGATCTGGATGCCGCCGTCGACCCTTCGCTGGGACTTGAGGTGGAGGCGGCCTTCGTCCGGGCCGAGCTGGGGGTGCAGCAGGCCCATGTGAGCGTCCCCGGCCTGGTTCTGGCCGCGGCGAATGAGCTGTTCGATGTCACCGGCGCTTCGTCGACCAGCCGCGGCAAGGGGCTGGACCGGCACTGGCGCAACGCCCGGACGGTAGCCACCCACAACCCGGTGGTGTTCAAGGCGCGGTCCGTCGGCGATTATCACATCAACGGAACCATCCCCACGGGCCTCCACAGCATCGGCGACGCGGTCCCGGCAACCACGTCCAGCCAGGGGAGCGATTCCTGATGGGGACCTTTGACGAACGTCCCCGGCTGCTCCTGAGCGCTTTCGTGATGAACACAACCACCCACATCCTGGGGGGCCAGTGGCGGCATCCGGAGGCGCAGCAGCACCGCTTCAACGAGCTGCAGCTGTGGGTCGATCTGGCCCGCGAGCTGGAGGAGGCGAAATTCGATGCGATGTTCTTCGCCGACGTCGTGGGGCTGTACGGTGACCACGAGGGCGGCTGGGCCTCGCTGGTCGAGCGGGGGCTTCAGGTCCCCTCGAACGATCCGCTGGTGCTCTGCTCCGCACTGGCCGCGGTGACCAAGGATATTGGCCTCGCCATGACGAGCTCGGTGATCCAGTCGGATCCGTTCCAGCTGGCCCGTCAGCTGTCGACCCTGGACCATATTTCCAATGGCCGTGTCGCCTGGAACATCGTTACCAGTGTGTTGGAGAACGCCCACCGGAACTTCGGCAACGCCGGGCTCACTCCGCACGACGACCGGTACGACTGGGCCGAGGAATACACCGAGGCCGTCTACAAGCTCTGGGAGGGTTCCTGGGACGACGACGCACTGCTGGCCGACAAGGTCCGCGGCATCCACGCGGATCCGTCGAAGGTCCACAAGGTCAACCACCGCGGGACCCGTTACTCCATTGACGGCCCACACCTGGTCGCACCCAGCCCGCAGCGCACGCCGTTCCTGTTCCAGGCGGGGAGTTCCGCCCGCGGCAAGAAATTCGCTGCGGAGAACGCGGAGGCAACCTTCCTCTTTGCGCCCAACGTTGACTACGTCAAGAAACAAACTGCCTCGATCCGGGCCCTCGAAGCCGCGGCAGGCCGGGCCGCCGGCGACGTCAAGATCTTTGGCGGACTGTCCTTCGTAATCGGCAGCACCGAGGCAGAGGTCGCCCGCAAGCAGGCCGAATACGACGAGTACCTGGATCTCCACACGATCATCGCGCATATCGGCGGCGGGATCGGCGTCGATCTGGGCGGCCTCCCGCTCGATACCCCGCTGGGCGACGTCGAGACCGAGGGCGCCCAGGGTGTTCTTCAAGCCGCCATTGCGTCCGTGCCCGGCGGCAAGCCTACGATCGGTGACCTGGCACGCTACCGTGCCAAGGCCCAGCAGATCGCCGGCACCCCGGATCAGATTGTGGACGAACTGGAACGCTGGCAGGATGCCGGGATCGATGGTGTGAACATCATCAACCAGATCATCCCCGGGTCCTACACGGACTTCATCCAGGGCGTGCTGCCCGAGTTGCAG